>JANOAM010000711.1:0-4231 GCA_031411215.1 Betaproteobacteria bacterium | reverse complement strand
CCCGTTGTCGCCATGCCGCACCAGTTGGCGCGCAGCGGCGTAGTCGTAGGCCACCACCGCCAGGCCGCTGGCCATGGCTTCGGGCAGCACGTTGCCGAAGGTCTCGGTGGTGCTGGGGAACAGGAACAGGTCGGCCGACGCGTAGTGCGCGGCCAGGTTCTCGCCCCTTTGCAGGCCGGAGAAGATGGCCGCCGGGCAACGCTGCTGCAGGGCCGCGCGCTGCGGGCCGTCGCCCACCAGCACCAGCTTGGCCCGCGGTTCCTGGGCACGCAGCGCGTCAAAGGCATCCAGCAACAGCCCCAGGTTCTTCTCGGGTGCCAGACGGCCCACGCACATCACCACCAGGTCGTTGCTGTCCGCGCCCCAGCTGGCCCGCAGGGACGCGTTGCGGCGCGCCGGGTTGAACAGCTGGGTGTCCACGCCCCGCGAGACCACACGCAGGTTCCTGAAGCCGGCCAGCGTCAGCTCACCCCGCAGGCCGTCGGTGGGCACCATGGTGCAGGCCGTGCGGTTGTGGAACTTGCGCAGGTAGCCCACGATGGGCGCGCGCAGCCAGGCGATGCCGTAGTGCTTGCTGTAGGCGTGGAAGTTGGTGCGGAAGTCCGACACCACGGGCAGCTTCAGGTGCGTGGCCGCCTGCAATGCAGACCAGCCCAGCGGGCCTTCGGTGACGATGTGCACCAGGTCCGGCCGCCGGTCTGTCCACTGCCGGACCAGCGCCCGCCGCGCCGGCAGGCCCAAGCGCAGCTGCGGGTAGCGCGGTATCGGCAGACCGCGCATCAGCACCTCCGCATAACGCACATTCTGGGCTGCTTCCTCAGCCTCGCCCTGGCGCGGGCGCAGCAGCTGGATCTCGTGCCCGTTGCCATGAAGCCCTTCCACCACGCGCGACAGCGTGACCGCCACGCCGTTGACCTCCGGCGGGTAGGTCTCGGTGACCACCGCCACACGCAGCGAGCGGCGCTGCGGCAACCAGCTGTCGACCTGCAGGTCGGGCTGGTGGGGTTCTGCCAGCGCGGTCCGCCGGGGAGGTGCAAGCGTGTGGTCCATGCGTGCATGGTCACGGGCCGCCGCAACAGGACGATGACAACGCAGCGACACGCCTGCCGACACGCGGATGTCATCACACATTCACGCGGCCTTCACGCAAACGACGCAGCATCGCCACATTCCGCAGCACTTCAAGGAGCCCCCGGGTGAACCAATTCCTGCAGACCCTCAAGACCCAGCGCTGGGACGACCACCGCTACTACCACCAGAGCCGCATCAACCAGTCGCTGCACTTCATCAGCGCGCTGAGCTTTCTGGTGGCCTATGCCGTGGTCTTCTTCGACCCAGCGACCGCTGCGCTCATCGCCTGGGGCGTGTCCATGACCACCCGCCAGGCCGGCCACTTCTTCTTCGAACCCAAGGGCTACGACCACATCAACCAGGCCAGCTTCGAACACAAGGAAGCCATCAAGGTCGGCTACAACCTGAACCGCAAGGTCGTGCTGCTGGGCGTGTGGGTGGCCTTCCCGCTGATGCTGTGGCTGGCGCCTTCGCTGGGTGGACTGATCGAGCCGGCCACCAGCTTGCAGGGCTGGCTGCACGACGTGGGCATGGCCTGGTTCGCGCTGGGCGTGGTGGGCCTGCTGTTCCGCACCGTGCACCTGTTCTTCCTGAAAGGCGTGATGGAAGGTGTGGCCTGGGCCAGCAAGATCCTGACCGACCCTTTCCACGACGTGATGCTCTACTGGCGCGCACCGCTGTTCCTGTTGAGGGGTGAGTTGCTGGACCCGATGGAGCATGTGCGCGGACACTGACCGCCTAGAAGAACCAGGTGCGCAGCATCTCCCGCAGCACGCTGCGGCATACAGAACTGCAGCATCCAGTTGCAGCGTGAAGGCTGTGTGTAGAAGACCGTCCAGACGCTGGCCAGGGCCCCCATAGCGACTCTTCCACCACATGGCCCAGGTTGGACACGCGGGCTTCAATAGCCGGACTTCAATGACCGGATTTCGGCCGACCGATCTTCGCCGGATCCAGAGCGGCCAGTGCCGCCACAAACGCACCCGAGTCCAGCGCGGCCAGCACGTGCAGGCCGGCGCGCAACAACGCGCTCTTCTTCGTTTCGCGCTGGGCGGTTCAATCGCTTCCCATGAGTCCAGACATTCACAAACCAAGGATGCCCTGGTGGCAGCGCCTTGCTGGAAACGCACCGACCGCGTCGTCACGCGCCGCACGGTGGAAGAACAGGTGCTGCCCGGTGGCGCGGCCAACGAGAGCAATGTGCTGGACGTGCACATCTCCAACCTGCGCCGCAAGATCGGCGAGGGTTGCATCCGCACGGTGCGTGGGGTGGGGTATGTGATCGACGGTGCCCCGCCCCTGACGGCGGGTGGCCAATAGAGACGACTGCGGTCGCGTGTCGTTCCAGCATGGGGTGCGCAGGACGCAGGCCAGATCGAAATCGAAAACGGCGCCGCGCGCACGCGCAATGGCGGCGCATCCGGCACCGACTACGTGGCGCAAGTGCAAGTCTCGGCCGGGCTGCCTCCCGAATTCGATCTGCTGCTGCAAACGTCCTGGCTGCAGCAGGGCAGCGGGTCCGGCCGCTTGCGCGGCGCGGGCGAAACCAACTTCGACGCCACTACTTTCTGCAGGACGTCGGTGGCGCGCCTGGTCCAGATGAACGTCTTGCGTTGGGTGTTGTGATCGGCGGCGACCAGTTCGGGCACGCTGGTGAACACGCCCCGGAACCGAAGTTGGTGTGAAGTGCAGCGCCTTGTTCATGGCATTTCGTGGTCGATCTTGCGCAGGAACTTCAGCCACTCCGCGTGAGACTGGCGCTGTTGGCACTGGCCGACGACTTGCCCGTCCAGCACATTGAACGCAGCGTCAGCAGCGCCGGCCATCGGGAGGTTGGGCTCATGCCGACCGCCTGCCAGCGACTCACTTGCCGGTGAAGTTGGCGGCGATGAAGTTGCCCTGCGCCGTGGAGAACATGTAGAGGGTCTCCTTGGTCTTGTCGGCGGCGGCCGGGTCCGTGAACGTGACCTTCCACTCCTTCCCCTTCTTGCCGTCGACCTGCTCGAACGTCGCCGGCTTGATCGCTTGCCACGACTTGTCGATCTTGCCGCTGGTGATCAGCGCCTTCTGACGGCTGACGGCACAGGCGGAGACGGTCTCCTGGGATGCGGCCTTGCTGCCGTGGAAGTGGCAGTCGTCGGCGTCGCTCGCGAAGGCGGGGAGCGAGAACGCGAGCGCGGCGGTAGCGCAGACGGTGATGAGCAGCTTCTTCATGGGGTTTCCTTGTGTGGTGGTTAGGGATGGGGAGGGAGTGGTCAGAGCTTGTCTCTGCCGGTGTTGGTGCTCTTGTCGATCTCCATGTCTTCGTGCTCGTGGCGGTGTTCCTGCGCCGGAAAGCGGAAGCCGTTCGGGTCGGTGTCGTGCTGGTAGCCGTGGAGTTGCATCAACAGCAGCAAGGCCCCGGAATAGACCAGGGCCACATTGATCAGGGCGCTGAATCGCTGGAAGGACGGCCGCTTCCGCCATAGCGCGAGCAGCGAGACCATCACCGACAGCGCAGCGATCTGCCCGATCTCGACGCCGACGTTGAAGCTCAGGATGCGCATCAGGATGCTCGACTTGTCGTCACCCAACGGCAGTTGTTGCAGCCGCGTCGACAGCCCGAAGCCGTGCAGCAGGCCGAAGCCGAAGACCACGGCCAGCAGGTTCGGCGACTTGATCCCCAAGTGCTTCTGGAAGCCGCCGTTGTTGTCGAAGCCCTTGTAGATCACGCTGACCGCAATCAGGGCGTCGACCAGGAAGTAGTTCCAGGTGATCTGCAGGAAGGTCGCGGCGATCAGCGTGATGCAGTGGCCGAGCGTGAAGGCGGTGACGAACTTGGCAATGTCCTTGAACGTCGTCAGGAAGAACACGACGCCGAACAGGAACAGCAAGTGGTCGTAGCCCGTGAGCATGTGCGTGGCACCCAGGCCCACGTACTGCAGGTAGCCGCCCTCGAGCATGCGCTGCTTGTCGGCGTCGGAAATGCCATGGGCGAGAGCCAGCACGGGCACCAGGAACAATGCTGCCAGCGCGAGACGGCGGCTCCACGGTTTGAAGGTCATGAGGTTCATGCTGGGTTTACAGGGAGACGGGAGCGAACGAGCAGTTGTCGATGTTCACCCGCACCAGGTCACCAACTTTGAGTGGCACGCCGTCCGGCAGCGGGGCGATGCGGTAC
>JANOAM010000710.1:0-1875 GCA_031411215.1 Betaproteobacteria bacterium | reverse complement strand
CGCGGAGATCACCAGCGCCATGGACAGCGTCGCGTAGACCGTGGACACCTGCAGGCCCAGGTCGCGTGTCATGGGCGCGGCCAACATGGCGGGCAGGTAGAAGGACGACCCCCAGGCCAGCGTCTGCGCTACGCCCAGCGGGATGACGATGGAGCGGCGTGACCTGTCTGGCCCCAGATCCGGGCCCTGCAACCAGGCCCTCACGCGGCGCTGGCCGGGCTGGGCCCGCTGGCCGCCGCCTTCTTGGCCACCAGCGTCAGGATGTCGTAGCTGGCCACCAGTTCACCCTGCTGGTTGCTGACCTCCACGTCCCAGGCCACCACGCCCTGGCCCACGCCGTCGGGGCCAACCCGCTTGCGGTCGATCTTGCGCTTGCAGGTCAAGCGCGCTTGGATGGTGTCGCCAATGCCCACGGGCTTGATGAAGCGCAGCGTGTCCAGGCCGTAGTTGGCCAGCACCGGGCCGGGCGCGGGGCTCACGAACAGGCCCGCGGCGGCGCTCAGCACGAAGTAGCCGTGTGCGATGCGCTTGCCGAAGGGCGACTTGGCGGCGGCGACCTCGTCGAAGTGCATGTAGAAGTAGTCGCCGCTGATGCCGCCGAAGGCGACGATGTCGGCCTCGCTCACGGTGCGTCGGTGGGTCAGCAGGCTCTCGCCTATGCGCAGGTCTTCGAAGTGGCGGCGGAAGGGGTGGACATCGGTTTCGTGCAGCGGCGCGCCGCGCACGTGTTCGCCCGTCACGGCGGCCAGCATGCGCGGTGAGCCTTGCACCGCCGTGCGCTGCAGGTAGTGCTTGACGGCGCGCAGCCCGCCCAGTTCTTCGCCACCACCCGCGCGGCCTGGGCCGCCGTGTTTGAGGCCCGGCAGGGGTGAGCCGTGGCCGGTGGATTCCGCCGCGGCTTCGCGGTCCAGCACCAGCAAACGGCCATGGTGAGCGGCAGCGAGGGGAACGGCTCGCGCGGCGGTGTCGGCGCTCTTGGTCACCAGCGTGCCGACCAGGCTGCCGCGGCCACGCGCGGCCAGGTTCAGGGCTTCGTCCAGGTCGTCGTAGGCCATCAGCGTGCTGACCGGGCCGAAGGCTTCCAGTTCGTGCACCTGGGTGTTGCGCAAGGCGTCGCGGCACAGCAGCAGCGTGGGCGCGTGGAAGGCGCCTTGGTCCACACCTTCACCCCGCGGCGCGAAGCCGTCACGCGCGCCGAAGACGACTTCATTGCCGGTGCTCAAGCGCGCGACTCGGTCGGTCACATCGGCCAGTTGGGCCAGTGAGGCCAGCGCGCCCATGCGCACGCCTTCCACGGCCGGGTCGCCCACCACCACGGCGGCCAGGCGTTCACGCAGCCGTGAGGCCACGGCGTCCAGGTGGCGGCGCGGCACGATGGCGCGGCGGATGGCCGTGCACTTCTGGCCGGCCTTGACCGTCATCTCGCGCACCACTTCCTTGATGAAGAGGTCGAACTCCTCGTCGTCCGGGTCCACATCCGGTGCCAGGATGGCGCAGTTGAGCGAGTCGGCCTCGGCGTTGAAGGGAATGGACCGCGCCACGATGTTGGTGTGCGTGCGCAGCCGCGCGGCGGTGTCGGCGCTGCCGGTGAAGGTGAGCACGTCGGGTTCCAGCAGCCGGTCCAGCAGGTCACCGGTGCCGCCAATGACCAGTTGCAATGAACCTGCTGGCAGCAGGCCGGAGGCCATCATCAGCCGCACACAGGCTTCGGTGAGGTAGCTGGTGGCGGTCGCCGGTTTGGCGATGCAGGGCATGCCGGCCAGGAAGCTCGGCGCGAACTTTTCCAGCAGCCCCCACACCGGGAAATTGAAGGCGTTGATATGAACCACTACCCCGCCACGCGGCACCAGGATGTGCGTGCCGGCAAAGCCGCCC
>JANOAM010000709.1:0-11573 GCA_031411215.1 Betaproteobacteria bacterium | reverse complement strand
GGCGTCGAACAGCGGCGGGCGCGGCGGCTGCAGCAGCACCTGCCGCGGCTTCATGCGGTTCAGGTTGGCCACGCTGGCGCGCGCGATGGCCAGCGCGTGCAGGTCGTTGTCGGCCAGGTGGTCGGCCACGCCCGACAGGCGCGTGTGCACGTCACCGCCGCCCAGGTCTTCGGCGCTGACGATCTCGCCGATGGCGGCCTTCACCAGCGGCGGGCCGGCCAGGAAGATGGTGCCTTGGTTCTTGACGATGATGGTCTCGTCGCTCATCGCCGGCACATAGGCGCCACCGGCGGTGCAGGAGCCCATCACCACCGCCAGCTGCGGGATGCCCAGCGCCGACATGTTGGCCTGGTTGAAGAAGATGCGGCCGAAGTGGTCGCGGTCCGGGAAGACCTCGTCCTGGTTGGGCAGGTTGGCGCCGCCGCTGTCCACCAGGTAGATGCAGGGCAGGCGGTTCTGCTGGGCCACTTCCTGCGCACGCAGGTGCTTCTTCACCGTCATCGGGTAGTAGGTGCCGCCCTTGACCGTGGCGTCGTTGCAGACGATCACACACTCCACGCCGCTGACGCGGCCGATGCCGGTGATGACACCCGCACCGGGTGCCGCGTTGTCGTACATGTCCAGTGCGGCCAGCGGCGCCAGTTCCAGGAAAGGTGTGTCCGGGTCCAGCAGCATTTCCACGCGTTCACGCGGCAGCAGCTTGCCGCGCGCCGTGTGCTTGGCGCGGGCCGTGTCACCGCCGCCCTGAGCGATCTGCTCCAGCCGGGCATTGAGGTCGGCGACCAGGGACAACATCAGCGCGTCGCTGCGCTTGAAGTCTTCGGAGCGCGAGTTGAGCTTGGTGGTCAGCGCGGGCACAAGGGTCTCCTGGGCACGCACCGCGGTGCGCGTCTTTGGTTGACGTTTACGTTAACGTCAATTGTAGGGCGGCTGCTCAGCCCCGCACTGCGGGCAAGCCCGCCACGAAGTTGCGCTTGGCTTTGTGGGCGTGGGCCAGGCTCAGCAGCCAGGCTTTTGCATCCTGGTTGTTCAGTTGCGCTCGCGCCTTGTTCACCAGGCGCAAGGGCTCGCGGTAGGGGGTCTTGGACCGCCCCAGCTCAAACTCCAGGCAACGCACCAGCAGCGCAAAGGCCTCGGCACTGCGGGCCTTCGGCAGTCTGTTGGCCAGCGCCTCCAGCATGCGCGGGTCGCAGGTGTGGGGCGGCTGCACCAGGGCCAAGGCCTCGTCCAGTTCGCCGTCCAACAAGTGGAAGCCGGCCCGCCAAGAGACATTCAGGCCCTGCGGCCCATAGGGTGTCCAGTGCGGCCCGAAGCGGCGCCCCTCTTCCACCTGCCGCTTCAGTTCTGCCTGTTCACGCGCCGTGGCTGCCTTGTGGCAGCGCAAGCGCAAGGCGGCAAGGTCGACTTTTGCGCGGCGTGCCGCCGCCATCAAGGGGCCGTAGCAGTCCGGGCTGGGCTGCGCGTCAAAGCGGCGCTGGCGGATGGCCAGGGCCTCTTCGTCCCAACCGTCGCGTTCATACAGGGCCAGCAGCTGGTCCTCGGCGCGTGGGTGGTTCTTGAAAGCTTTGCAGTTGGCCTGGGCGATTTGCAGCGCGTCGCGCGGGCGACCATGCTCGTCGCACCACTGCACCAGGTCCATGTGCTCCATGACACCTTGCGCCGTGCGCTTGAGAAAGCTGAACACGGCCGGCGGGTCGCCCTGGCGTTCCAGGTCTTCCTGCATCCAGCGGCGCAGCCGGTCGCGCCCGGGGTTGAAGCGAAGCACTTCGCCGCCCAAGCCCATGTCGGCTGTGTCTTGCGGCTCACCCGGCTGGGTGGTGGCCTCTTCTTCCGCCCAGCGCTGCGCCAGGCGCTTGCTGAAGGCACGCGCCACTTCGGGTCCAGCGGCTTCCAACACATCGGGTGCCTGCCACACCCAGCCGCCGTCGGCCAGCATGCGCTGCAGCAGGTGGTCGGCCCAGGCTGCCGGTGGCGGGCTGGCCTGCAGTGAATCCAACACCACACGCATGAACGAGGCATAGACGTCCTCGGCCACACCGGGCAGCTCGTAGGCGCGGTCGGTGGCCGACAGCGCTGCACGCATCGCGGATTCGGTGACTGCACGCACCTCCGCGGCCTGGGCCGGGTTCTGCTCCAGCGCGTCGGACAACAGCTTGCGCGCCTGCTCAGCGCGCAGTGCCCAGGCCCGGACCTCGGCGGGCTCCAGGTACTGGCGGCTGGACAGCTTCATCAGCTCTTCCACGGCGCGCCGCAAGGCCTTGGGGTCGCCTGCAGCGGACGCTGCAGCAGCCCAGCCCTTCAGTTCCGCCAGCAGGTCGCGGTCGCGTTGGGCATGGTCCCAGAGCCGATCGGCCAAGGCCTGGGCCGGCTGCGCGGCCAGAAAGCTGCGCAATTGATCGGCCTTGGCGGCACGGGTCTGCAGGGACTTGGCCATGCGCTCCTGTGTGGCGCGGGCCTTGCCCGGTTCATCCGCAGGTGTCACGTCTTGTGCAGGCGGCGCACCACCCAACGTCTGCCGCCAGACCATGGCCGCGGCCACCATGTGCTTGCAGAAGTGGCCGTCCTGCGCGTGTGGGCAGGTGCAGTTGACGTGCAGGCCCGGGTCTTCAAAGTACAGCTCCACGGCATAGAGCTGGCTGCCCTGGGCCTGGAATGTGGCGCTGTTGCCGTCGTCTCGCACCAGTTCCACGGCGCCTTCTCGCCAATAGGCCAGGCCGCGGCTGAACACTGCAGGGCCGGCGCTGTCGCGCAGTGCCGAGTCGGACAGTTCGGCCAGCCACTCGGCCGACAGCGCAGTGGCGGCCTTGCGCCGTGCCATGCCGTCTTCAGCGCGCCGGCGCGGGCAGGCGCCCCAGCACGGCCTCGATCGCCAGGCCGATCTGCAGCAAGCGGCGGTCACTGCCCGCGGGGCCGTCGATCTCCAGGCCCACCGGCAGCTTGCTGCTGGCGCCCAGGCCGATGGGAATCTGCAGGCCCGGCACACCCGCGTTGCTGCCGGGGTCGGTGTTCTGGATGGTGGCCATGAAGACGGCCACGCTGCTGGAATCGGGTGTGGCCTTGAAGGCGACGCTGGGCACGGTGGGGAAGACGATGCCGTCCAGGCCATGGCCGTTGAAGGTGCGGCGGTACAGGGCCTGCAGTTCGGGGCGGGACTTCTTCATCGCTGCTTCGTACGCCGGCTTGGCGTCCACCAGCGTGTTGTTGGGCCCGGGCAGCTTGCGCGGGATCACCAGGCCCTGGTAGGTGCCCTTGACGTCCGGGCTGGCGGCCTTGTCGGCGAGTTGTTCGACGGTCACGCCGCTGCCGGTAGTCTTCAAGTACGCCACCATGTCGTCATAGGCCTCGTACATGGCCACCGGGAAGCTGACGGCGTTGTTGAGGTCGGGCAGCAGCGGCATGCTGACCTCATAGAACTTCACGCCTTCGGCCTTGAGCTTGTTGACGACCGCCTGGAAGGCCATTTGCGTGTCGTCGTCCATGTGGGCCAGGAAGTCCTTTACCAGGCCCAGGCGCACCTTCTTCAGGTTCATGGGCTTGACGGGCTTGGCGCCGGTGATGACACGGTCCAGCACTTCCACGTCGGCCACGCTCTGCGCCATGGGGCCGGCGGTGTCGCGCGTGTGGCTGATGGGCGCAATGCCGGCACCCGGGTAGCGGCCCACCGTGGGCCGCAGTGACGCGCAGCCATTGAAGGCACAGGGAATGCGCACCGATCCCCCTGTGTCCGTGCCCAGGCCGGCCAGCACCACACGCGCGCCAAGCGCCGCACCGGTGCCGGACGACGAGCCGCCCGCGCTGCGGCCCGTGTCGTAGGCGTTGCGCACGCCGGGCTCCGGGCCGGTCTGGAACGTGGGATTGAAGCCGCTGATGCCAAAGGCCAGTTCGTGCATGTTGGTCTTGGCAATGACCACCGCGCCGGCCTTGCGCAAACGCTCCATCACGGGCGCGTCGGCCTTGGGCACATAGCCTTTGAGCGCGGGCGTGCCGGCGCTGCTGGGCAGTCCCGCGACCTCGATGTTGTCCTTGACGACGATGGGCACGCCCATCAGTGGCGCGCAAGTCTTCTTGCTGGTCGCTTCTGCCGCGTCTATGCGCTTGGCGGCGGCAATGGCACCCGCTTCATCCAGCGTCACAAAGGCGTTCAACGCCGATGCCGCCTTGGCGCGGGCGAGCGCTGCGCTGACCAGCGATTCGCTGCTCACTTCGCGCTTGCAGACCTGGCGCGCCTGGCCGGCCACTGTGCTGGCCGGTTCGGCCGCGTAGGCGCTGACCGAGTGGGTAACACCGGCCAGGCACAACGCCGCGGCGGCAATGGTTTTTGTCATGGGTCGCTCCTCTTGTTGATGCCCACGATAAACGTGCGGCGATGGCCGCGCCACCCGGGTTCAACCGAGATCGGCACCCTGCTCACGCAGCCGCTGCTGCAGCGTGGGGACGCTGAAAGCACCTTGCAACCGCAGCGCCGCCGCCGTGCCCGCCGCCTGGCCCATCACGAAACAGGCGCCACTGGCGCGCGCCGCGCTCTGGCCCAGGTGTTCCATGCCCGCGCAGCGGCCAGCCACCAGCAGGTTGGGTACAGCCACGGGCACCAACATGCGCCAGGGCAGCTGGTTGTGGGCGTTGGCGGTGTCGGCCGGGAAACCCCACTGCACACCGCCCGCCACATGCTGTTCCACCGGCCAGGCGTTGAGGCCGATGCTGCCTTCGAAACGCGCGCTGCCCAGCACCTCATCGCCCGTCAGCATGTGCTGGCAGTGCACGCGGCGGGTTTCGCGCACGCCCACTTGCGCGGCGATTTCGCTGATCTCGGCGTGTTCGAAACCCGGCACTTCCGCGCGCAGGAAACGCATGTATTCGGTGATCTGGCGACGGCCGTCGACTTCAGCCGCGCTCAGCTCGGTGGCATCCGTCGCGTTGGCCGCATGGCCTTGCGCATTGCGCAACTGCGTGACGTTGGCGCGCCATTCGCTGGCGTTGCGCTGCGGCCGCAGGATGGCGCCACGGCGCGGGAAGGCGTAGCGGTCCGCGGCGCGTTCCATCAAGCCGTCGATGGCCTTGAACTCGCCGATGGCAGCCTGGGCGCGCACTGCATCCACCTGGCCGATGCGGAACATGCTGCTGGGGTACAGCGCGTTGCCGGCACCGTCGCCATAGGTGAAGGGCACGCCGGCGAAGTGGGCGATGTCGCCGTCACCGCTGCAGTCGATGACTTGCTGCGCCTGGACGGCCACACGGCCGGACTTGGTTTCCAGCAGCACCGCGGCTATGTCCGGCCCGTCCATCACCACACCGGCAGCCCAGGCGTGGAATAGCAGTTGCACACCAGCATCCAGCACCAGCCCATCGGCCGCGCACTTGTAGGCCGCCACGTCGTAGCTGCGCACGCGGATGCGGCCCTGCAACCCGTCTTGCGGTGCATTCAGGCCACCCAACGCTTCGATGCGCGACAGCAGCTCTTCGGCCACACCACGCACCAGCAGCTGCATCTCACCCCCGCGTGTGCCGTACAGACCCGCGAAGTTGGTGACACCACCTGCCGTGCCCATGCCGCCCAAGAAACCATAACGCTCCACCAGCAGGGTGCGCGCACCACCGCGTGCGGCACTGACGGCTGCGGCCAGGCCGGCAGGCCCGCCGCCCACCACCAGCACGTCGACATCGGCAAACACCGGGGTCTGGCGTGCTGGTTCGTGGACCACGGCACTCACTCCAGCTTGATGCCGCGTGAGGTGATGATGTCGCCCAGGATCTTGGCTTCGTCGCGCACACGTGCGGCCAGGCCCTCAGCGCTGCTGCCTTGCGGTTCCCAACCACCGGTCAGCAGGCGCTGGCGGGCTTCGGGGTCGCGCACGGCGGCGGGCACATCCTTGGCCAGGCGCTCCAGCGCGGCCTTGCTGAGGCCGGCCGGTGCGACCATTGCCGTCCACACCTCCAGCGGGGCCATCTTCACGCCCGCATCGGCCAGCGGCGCCACGTCCGGCGCCAGGGGGCTTCTAGGCCCGGCGAGACCAATCGCGTGCAACTTCCCGGCCTTGACCTGCGGCAGCGCCACGCCAGGCGGGATCAGCGCCATGTGCAGCTGACCACCCAGCAACGCCGTCACCACGGCCGGGTTGCCGTTGTAGGGCACGTGCACGGCGCCACCGCCGATACCGCCGACGCCGATGGCCGCCTTCACCACTTCCATGCCCAGGTGGCCCACCGAGCCGATGCCCACCGAACCGTAGCTCCACTTGTCGCCCGCTGCCTTGGCCGCCGCCACCCAGGCCGCGCCCTGCGGCTGGTCAGCCGGCGTCACCAGCACCAGCGGCGCGGTGGCGATCAGCGAGACAAAAGCGAAGTCCTTGGCCGGGTCGTAGGCCAGCTTGGGGTTCAGCTGCTTGGCGCTGGTCAGGTTGCCGTTGATGACAACCCCCAGCGTGTGGTCGTCATTGGCCTTGGCCACCAGGTCAGCGGCGACGTTGCCCGACGCACCGGGTTTGTTTTCCACCACCACGGCCTGGCCCCAGACCTTGGCCAGGGTGTCGGCCAGCACACGCGCCGCGATGTCGGGCGTGGACCCGCCGGGGAAGCCGACGAGGATCTTCACCGGCTTGCTGGGCCAGGCCTGGGCCCAGGCGGGCGCGGCGGTGACCAGGCTGGCGGCCGAGGCCGTCAACAGCAGCCGGCACAGGGAGCGCAGTGAGCACAGTGATCGCAGGAATGGGGTCTTGGAAGCAGTAGGTTTCATCGGTGATCCACTCACGGGAGCGGTTTCGAGCAGGGGTGTTGAGTATCCCAGCGCCGCCATCAAGACCTTGGGCGCTCAGGGGCCGCCCAGCGCCTGGCGCACACAGCGCTGCAGCACGGGCGCAGCCGCACGGGCCACGGCGGCTTCGTCAGGCCGCTGCTGCCAGGCGGCCAGCAGGGCCTGCTGCTGTGCACCCAGGGCGGGCTGCAGACGCGTCCGCGCGTCGTCCAGCGTCAGGCCGTGGGCCAGCTGCAAGTAGGGCAGCAGCAGCGCCTGGGCCAGCTGCGGCAGCGTGTCGTCGCCCCAGGCGGCGTGGCTGCGTTCAGTGCCACGCACAGCGTTGATGCCGCGCGCCGCGCCGGCGGCACCCAGCGCGCCGATGACACCACCAGCGACAGCACCCGCGCCCATGGTGAGGCCGCCGCTCAGCAGGTCGGCTTTCAAGCCCGCCAGCGCGCCGCTGAGCACGCCGCCCAGCATGGCGGCGCGGCGCTCACCGACACGGCCCAGCACGGTCGGCTGCACCTGCAGCGCATGGCTGTCCAGCGGCCCGCTGTCCAGGCTCAAGCCCAGGCTCTCGGCCAGGCGGCGTGTGCTGTCCTGCAGTTCGGTGGCGGCTTGCTGCGACAAGGCCTGGCGCGCGGCGGAACCGTCGTCCTTGCGGGCCAGCAGGCCTTCGTCGGCCACGGCCGCGCGCATCAGGGCCATGCGGGCCAGGCTTTGCGCCAGCAGCGCCATGGCGCCGTCCAGGCGCTGGGTCTGGTGCGCTTGCCAGGCGGCGGCCAGTTGCTTCAGGCGGCCGTCGTCCGGCAAGGCAGCCTGCAGCGCTTGCAGCAGGGCACCGCTGGGCAACCAGCCGTCAGCCAGTTTGCGCAGGGGCAGCGCTGGGGCTTGGGCCTGCGCAGCGTCGTGCAGGGTCAGCACGGGGCGGCCCAGGGTCGCCAGCCAGGCCGGGCGGGGCCAGCCGGGTTCAGTGACCAGCAACACGGCGTCCACGTCGGCGCGCAGGGTCTGCAGGGCCGCGGTGGCGGCATCGGGCCCACGCCACAGCGCGGCCAGGCGTGACCAGGTGCTGCGCGGCGCGTCTGGTGCTGCGTCCAACGGCAGTGCCGCTGGCAAGGGCAGCAGGTCCACCGCGTCGCCATCGGCCGTCTGCCACACGCGCAGCGGTGCTGTGATGCCACTCACTTCGGCATCCAGCAATCGAACTGGCGTCAGCCCGGCTGGTGCTGCCCACAAGAGCCGCAACGGGCGCACAGGGCCCGGCCGCATCAGCGGGTGCAGGCTGCGCAGGCCCGGCAGGTCCAGGGGCAGCGGGAAGCGCGTGGCCAGCTGCCGCGCGCGGCCTGCCGCCCAGGCGGCCAGCAGCCAGCGCGGCAACACGACGAAGAGGCCCAGCGTGGCGGCGTAGAGGTGGATCCAGGGCGCGGCACTGGCCGTGGCTTCGCCGCCGGGCGGCAGGCGCAACGGGCCCACGTCCGCGACGGGCACGCCCGTCAGCGCCGATGCGGGTGACAGCAGCCCGTTCAGCAGCGCCTGCACGGCGTCTGGCGACAGGAAGGTGCTCTGCCAGCCGGCGCGGTAGTCCAGCACCAGGCCGCGCAGGTACAGGCCCGCCATCAGGCCCAGCGCCAGCATGGCGGCGGCGCTGTGCATCAGCAGCAGCAGGCGCTGGCCTGTGAGTGGCGCGGCCAGCCGCAGCCAGGTCAGTGTGGTGCCCTCGGCCCGCGATTCCAGCCCACGCAGCAGCGGCGCGGGCCAGGCGTTGGCCGACCGCGGCACCAGCAGCAGGGCATAGACCACCAGGTTCCACGCCACCACCGCCCACACGGCCGGGGCCAGCAGGTTGACACGCAGCGGTGGACCCAGCTGGTCCACCAGGAGCCCGGCGACCAGGCCCACGGCCATCGCCAACAGCACCCAGGCCGCGTGCCACAGGCGGCGCGACAGGAAGCGCTGGCCGGCTTCGTCGCGCGGCAGCAGCCGGCTCAGCGCCAGGCTGGCGCGGGTGGTGACGAAGGCGTCGGGCGTGGCATGCTCCCCGACGATGGCCACGGCTTCGCGTGTGGCCCAGGCGCGGTCGTCGGTGGTCCACGCGACAACTCCATCCACAGAACCACCGGCCGGCGCGCTTTCGCGCGTCAGCACCCACAGCACTTGCCGGGCCTGGTCTTCGGTCATCGGGCGCACTGTAGTGCGCAACTGCGTGTCCGCCCGGTGCTCAGACCGGGCGCGACTTGATCAGCGGCAGCACCGTCTTGAACAGCGGGTCCTCGCAGGACCGCAACCATTCGAATGCCAGCATCTCGCTGCTGACCAGCGTGGCGCCTGCCGCGGCCAGGCGTTGCAGCGCCTGTGCCTTGTCGGACGGCCGGCGGCTGCCGCAGGCATCCGGCACCACGGCCACCTGCAGGCCTGCGGCCAGCAGGCCCAGCGCAGTCTGCAGCAGGCACACATGCGCCTCGCAACCGGCCACCACCACCTGGTCCACAGCGCGGCCGGTCGACTGGATCAGGTCCAGCAGACCGTCCGCCGTGGCGTCGAAGTGCATCTTGGCCAGGGTGGACTCGCAAAGCGCCCGCAGTTCATCCACGTTGGGACCCAGCGCCTGCGGGTTCTGCTCGGTGCCCAGCACCGGCACACCCAGCGTGTGGGCCACACGGGCCAGGAACAGCGCTTCCTGCACCGCAGCCTCACCACCGGCGACAAGCGGCATCAGGCGGCCCTGGTAGTCCACCAGCACCAGCAAGCAGCGGTCGCGGTTCAGTTTCATCGGGGCATTCTAGGAATGCCCCGCGACCTGAACCGCGTGTGGACTCTGAGGGTCAGCGGCTGCCCATGCCGCGCAGCGCGGGTGTCGCCTGTTCGATGGGCGCCAGAAGCTGTTCCCACAGCCGCGCGCCCGGCTCACGGCGGAAGGCGCCGAAGTGGCCCAACTGCTTCATGCCGACATCGGCAGGGCTCACGCCGTGGCGCTGCACGGCCGCGTTGCGGAACTCGGCGGCCAGCGCATCGACGGCGGTGGCCGGCGCGTAGGTCAGGTCGTCACTGACGTGCCACAGGTGCACGGGCACGCTCAAGGCCGACGCGCTGCGGTGTTCACGCATCGCCGGGTCGGCATACGCCCAGCCGCGTGTCAGGCCCCACTGCGCCCATTGCCGTGCCACGCCCGGCGGCAGCGGCTGCGCGCCGGGGCCCAGGGCCCAGCCCGGCAGATGGCCGAACAACGACACGAAGGTGGGCAGCCAGGCGTGGAAGAAAAACCCGGCGGTCAGGCGGTGCCTGCCGGGGTACAGGCGCGGTTCGCCCAGTTGCGAACCCACGGTCAGCAGCGCGTCGGCACGCTCCACGCCGCGCGCAAAGGCGATGGCGTTGCCGCCAAAGCTGTGTCCCACCAACAGCAGTGGCAGGCCTTGTGTGGCACGCCGCGCCTCGGCCGCGGCCAGGGCGGCGCTCATGTCCAGCACGGCCCAGTCGCGCATGGTCGCGGCCTCCTGGCGCATGGGGCCGCGCCGTGAGCCGCCGATGCCGCGGTAGTCGTAGGTCAGTACGGCATAACCACGACTGGCCATCCACTCGCTGAAGGCGCGGTAATAGCCACGTGGCACGCCGGCGGCCGAGCTGACCAGGGCCACGGCGCGGGCTGGGCCTTGTGGTGGCTCGGTCCAGGTGGCGGCCAGGTGGCGGCCGTCGGCGGCCACCAGGTGGTGGCGTTCGGCATTGCCGGCGCCCGGCTGGCCGGCGGCGGCGGCCGGTGCGGTGGGGTTTGCGGTGGGGCTTGCGGTGTGATCCATGCATCGACTCTAGAAAGTCGCTGCCGCATTGACTAGACTGCCCTCCGTTGACGCATTGGTGACTTTGAATTGACAACGAGACGTCCCTCGCCCCTGCTTCGGCCCAGCGCACCGCAGCCCGACGCCAACGCGCTGGAGCTCATCGCGCGCATCGTGACGGCGGGCAGTTTTGCCCAGGCCGCACGTGAGCTGGGCCTGACTCGCGCGGCCGTCAGCCGCCGTGTGGCCTTCATCGAAAAGCAGGTCGGCGCGGCGCTGTTCACGCGCAGCACACGCGCCCTGGGCCTCACGGAACAGGGCCGGCGCCTGGCGTCACGTGCACGTGCGGTGCTGGAAGCCGCCGAGAGCGCACGCCGCGGCTTGCGCGCACGCAGCAGCGGTGACGACGCGGATGGCGGCCTGAGCGGCACGCTGCGCGTGACGTCCGTGCCCAGCTTCGGCCAGTCCCTGCTGGGGCCGCTGCTGGCGCGCTTCCAGGCCCAGCACCCGGCGCTGCGCATCGAACTGCGCATCAGCAACCGCCGCGTGGACCTGGTGCGCGAGGACATCGACGTCGCCTTCCGTATCACCGACAAACCGCCGCCCGACAGCGTGGCCCAGGTGCTGATGCCCTTCAGGGTGCGGGCCTACGCTGCGCTGGTGGCCGGCGTGCCGCTGCAGCGGCCGGCGGACCTGGCTCACAACCGCTGCCTGGTGTTCGGCCCGCCGGCCCAAACGTCGTCGGAAAGCGTGCTGCTGGCCTGGCACCAGGAGGGCACGGGCCGCATCGAATCCGTCACTGTGGAGCCCGCCATGCTGGGCGACGACGCCGGCACGCTGCAGGCGGCTGCACGGGCGGGTGGCGGTGTGCTGTTTGCGGCCGACTTCAGCGTGGCCGAAGACCTGGCACGTGGCCTGCTGGTGGACGCGCTGCCGGGCTGGCACCTGCCGGTGACCGTGGGCAATGCGGTGCAGGCGCTGACGCTGCCGTTGGCCGTGGCGCCCGAAAGCGCGCGTGTGCTGGTGCGCTATGTGCGCGACGCGCTGGCCCCGCGCACGGCTGTTCAGTG
>JANOAM010000708.1:0-4572 GCA_031411215.1 Betaproteobacteria bacterium | reverse complement strand
GGCGAGCTGCCGTTTTCCATCCTCATGGACGAGGGCTTCGACACCGAGACCTACATCGACATCTTCGACGGCGGCGCCACGGTGGACGCCCGCGTGGCCATGCTGCGCACGGTGGCGCAGTCGCGGCGGCTGTCGGCCGATGCCGACCTGCCCTTCAGCGGCTGGCACCTGGCGGCGAATACGCGGCGCGGCGACTTCCGCGCCACGTTCAGCCAAGCGGTGGACAGTGGCACCCGGCAGCGCCTGCAGGTCGCGCCGGGTGAACACCTGCGCGTGGCTCCGCTGCTCAGCCCGGAGGCCGCATGAACATCCGCCCCGCCACGCCCTCCGACCTGCCGGCCCTGGCCCGGCTGCACGCGCTGCATGCGCGGCCCGGCACGCCGCAGCTGCCCCAGTCCGCACACGAACACCTGCTGATCGCCGAAGACCCGGCCCGTGGTGAACTGCTGGCCGGCGTGCGCCTGCGTCCGCGCATCGGCCTGGGCCTGCCCCGTTACTGGTACCACGTGGGCTGCACCGTGCACGCGGCACGCGAGCTGCAACTCTTTCACCGCCAGGGCACCCTGCTGCTGGGCAACGACCACACCGGGGCCAGCGAGCTGTGCGACCTGGTCTGGCAGGCCCAGGACCTGCCGCTGGCCGACCAGGCCGTTGCCCTGCGACGCGTGCTGCGCGCCGCACTGCAGGCCGCCGCCCAGCAGCGCGAAGCCGTCGGCCCGCAGCTGATTGCCGAACTGCCCGGCCTGCGCGACAGCGCCGGCCAGTCGCCCTTCTGGCAGGGCCTGGGCCGGCACTTCTACACCGGCGACCCGCTGGACGCAGAAGACCGCCACGGTACGGACTGGCCCAGCCACGTGGCGGCGCTGCTGCCACGCCACCCGGTGCTGACGGCCTTCCTGCCCGAAGCGGCACAGGCTGCCATCGCCCAGGTGGCGCCGCGCGCGCGGCTGCTGCGCGAACTGCTGGAGGCCAGCGGTTTGCGCTACAGCCACCACGTCCGCATCCACGACGGCGGGCCGGTGTTGCAGGCCGACCTGGACCACCTGGACACCACGGCCAGCCTTTGAAGCGCGCCTGAAGCCGGCTTGAACCGCCACCGAAGCGACATCGACTTGCACCAGTCCGACACCGGGCGCTGAACCCGCTTCCGGCACGGCAGCCGCGCCGGTACAACCCCGGCTGCCCCATCTGCCGGAGAGTTCCGATGCTGCGACTTGTCACCGTTCTGCTGGCCTTGCTGGCCGCCCTTGCCACCGGCGCCGCCCACGCCCAGGCGCCCGCCTGGGCCAAGGTGCGCGTGGGCGTGGAGGGCAACTACCCGCCGTTCTCGCAGTTGGGCGCCGACGGCAAGTTGTCCGGTTTCGACATCGACATCGCGCAGGCCCTGTGCGCACAGATGAAGGCCGAGTGCACGCTGGTGCAGCAGGAGTGGGACGGCATGATGCCGGCGCTGAACGCGAAGAAGTTCGACATGGTGGTGGCCTCCATGACCATCAGCGAAGAGCGCCGCAAGGCCGCCGATTTCAGCGACCCGTACTACAGCGTGCCCTCGCGTTTCATCGCCAAGGCCGGTGCCTTTGCTGGCCATGAACCGGCCGCCTTCAAGGGCAGGAAGATCGTGGTGCTGCGCAACAGCCCGCGCGCGCAGTTCCTGGCCGAGAAGTACCCCGACAGCCCCTTGCTGCTGGTGGCCAAGGAAACCGATGTGTACCTGGAACTGGCCGCCGGCCGCGCGGACGTCGGCTTCGGCTCCAGCGTGGTCTCGGCCGGTGCCTTCCTCAACAAGCCCGAAGGCAAGGGCTTTGCGCAGGTCGGTGCGCCGCTGAACCTGGACGGCGGTGGCGGTGTGGGCATTGCCTTCCGCAAGGGCGACGCCGCGCTGCGCGACAAAGTCAACGCGGCGCTGAAGGCCCTGCGCGCCGACGGCCGCTACAAGGCCCTGGCGGCGAAGTACTTCGATTTCGACATCAGCCCGAACTGATCGGCCTGGCGGATCCGGCATGAACACCGAAGCCCTGCTCAGCTACCTGCCCACCATCGCGCAAGGCCTGGGCTTGACGCTGTCGGTGGCGGCTTGCAGCCTGGCCATCGCGGCGCTCTTCGGCCTGCTGGGCGCGGCGGCCAAGCTGTCGGGTTCGCGCCTGGCACGCGGCGCGGCCGAGGTCTACACCACGCTGATCCGCGGCCTGCCCGACCTGGTGCTGATGCTGGCCATTTTCTACGGCGGGCAAATCCTGCTGAACGATCTGGCAGAAGCGCGCGGCTGGGACTACGTGGACGTGCCGCCTTTCGCGGCCGGCGTGCTGACCATCGGCTTCATCTTCGGCGCCTACCTGACCGAGACCTTCCGCGGCGCCATCCTGGCCGTGCCGCGCGGCCAGACCGAAGCCGCGCTGGCCTTCGGCCTGAGCGGCCCTCAGCTGTGGCGGCGCATCCTGCTGCCGCAGATGGTGCGCCACGCCATTCCGGGCTTTGCCAACAACTGGCTGGTGATGGTCAAGGCCACGGCCCTGGTGTCGCTGATCGGGCTGGACGACATGGTCCACCGCGCCAACCTGGCCGCTTCGGCCACG
This sequence comes from Betaproteobacteria bacterium, assembly GCA_031411215.1. Classification (GTDB taxonomy): domain Bacteria; phylum Pseudomonadota; class Gammaproteobacteria; order Burkholderiales; family Burkholderiaceae_C; genus Rubrivivax. The sequence goes on along the minus strand of JANOAM010000708.1, from coordinate 1,999 downwards.
CGCGAGCCCTTCACCTTCTACGTGCTGATCGGCGCGCTGTACCTGGTGATCACCACGGTGTCCATCGCCGTGCTGGGGCGCGTGGAGGCGCGCTACAGCCTGGGTGTGAAGCGCATCGCGTTCTGAAGCGGCATGGCCCTGGACACCGCCCTCATCGTCAGCAGCGCGCCCGCCTTTGCGCAAGGCGTCGGCGTGTGCCTGCTGCTGACCGTGCTGAGTGCGGCCACCGGCTTTGCGCTGGCGCTGCCGCTGGCGGTGGCGCGTGTATCGGAACGGGCCTGGCTGCGGCGGCCGGTGTGGCTGTACACCTATGTCGTGCGCGGCACGCCGCTGCTGGTGCAGCTGTTCATCCTGTACCACGGCCTGGCGCAATTCCCCGCGGTGCGCGACAGCGTGTGGTGGCCGCTGCTGCGCGAGGCCTGGTTCTGTGCCTGGCTGGCCTTTGCGCTGAACACCACCGCCTACACCACCGAGATCTTTGCCGGCGCGCTGCGTGCCACGCCCGCTGGCGAAGTGGAAGCGGCCCGCGCCTACGGGCTGGACGGTTGGCGCCTGTACCGCCGCATCCTGCTGCCCGGCGCGCTGCGCCGCGCTTTGCCGCAATACGGCAACGAGGTGGTGGGCCTGATGCATGCCACCGCCATTGCCAGCACCGTGACGCTGGTGGATATCACCCGTGTGGCGCGTGACGTCTACGCCAACCACCTGCTGCCGGTGGAAGCCTTCGGCACCGCCGCCCTCATCTACTTCACGCTGACCTTCGCCCTGGTCGGCCTGTCCAAGGCTGCCGAACGGCGCTGGTTGCGCCACCTGCGGCCGGCCGCGACGCCGGCAGCGGCCTGAATCCTGCACCTTCCTTGCCCATGCACATCCAGACCCTTGACCTCCTGCCCCAGACGCCGGGCACCGTGCACCGCCTCACGGTGCTGCGTTTCGGCACCGCCGGCACCGGCCCCAAGGCCTTCATCCAGGCCGCGCTGCATGCCGACGAAGTGCCGGCCATGCTGGTGGCCCAGCAATTGCGGCTGCGCCTGCAGGCCCTGGAAGACGAAGGCGCCCTGCGCGGCCAGGTCGTGCTGCTGCCCTATGCCAACCCGCTGGGCCTGGGACAGACGGTGCTCGGCCAGCACCAGGGCCGCTTCGACCTGCGCGACGGCCTGAACTTCAACCGCGGTTTTGCCGACCTGGGTGTGGGCCTGGCCGCGGCGGTGGTCGGTCGGTTGGGCAGTGACGCCGCCGCCAACACGGGAGTCATCCGCGAGGCGCTGCGGCTGGCCGCCCAGCAGTTGCCTGCACAGACCGCTGCACAGGACCTCAAGCACAAGCTGCTGCAGCTGGCCGTGGACGCCGACGTGGTGCTGGACCTGCACTGCGACGCCGATGCCACCTTGCACCTGTACGCGCTGACGCCGCAGGCGGATACCGTCGCCGAGCTGGGCGCCTTGCTAGGGGCGCAAGCCGTGCTGCTGGCCACCGAGTCAGGCGACTCGCCCTTTGATGAAGCCTGCAGCCGACCCTGGCTCGTCCTGCAGCAGCAACTGCAGGCCACGCACCCCGACGCTGCCGTGCCGCTGGCCTGCTTTGCCGCGACGGTGGAACTGCGCGGCGAAGCCGACACCAGCCACACGCTGGCTGCACAGGACGCGCAAGCCCTCGTCGAGTTCCTGCGCAGGCGGGGCTTCATCAGCGGCACAGCGGCAGCCTTGCCTGCGGCGCGTTGCCAGGCCACGCCCTTGTCGGGGTCCGAGCCCCTGACCGCCCCAGCGGCCGGCGTGGTGGTCTTCCACGTGCAGACGGGTCAAATGGTGCAGGCCGGACAGACCGTGGCCGACCTGGTGGACATCGACAGCGGCGCCATCACGCCGCTGCAGGCGCAGTCGGGTGGTGTGCTCTACGCCCGCACGTCCTTGCGCTGGGCCACGGCCGGCAAGCGCCTGGGCAAGATCGCCGGCACCGCACTGGCGCGCCAGGGCAAGCTGCTCAGCCCATGAACGGCCCG
>JANOAM010000707.1:0-10597 GCA_031411215.1 Betaproteobacteria bacterium | reverse complement strand
GTCGTGACGAGGATGCGTGCGCCCGACAGCGTATTCACCCCGCCCAGCGCGGACGCCGGCAGCGTGAAGCTCACGGTTTGCGTGTCCGGGTCAACCCTGATGGCGGCGCCGGGTGTCACCGACCGGCCTTCGGATGTGGCGGACGCGCCGCTGTCGCTGAACAGCGCGTTCGACCAGCCACCCGCCCGCAAACGAAAGTGCCAGCGCATGCCGCCAGGCAGGTTGCCGTCCTGCAGGGGCATGTCCGTGGCGCCGCCGGTGCGGCCTGGCATTTCGATGAACACGGTGAAGTTGACGTGGTCGAAGCCGTTGGGCGGGTTCCAGAAGGTCGTGATCTCCGCCGTCTGCATGTCCACGCGCAGCGCTCCGCCGGCCGCCCAGACCTTCACGCCGCGCAGGTCCATCTGCCGGTGGCTGCCCCAGCTGGCGTCGCTGGGGTAGGTGTAGCGGCCCTCGGGGCCGGTGTCGTCGCCGGCGGGGTCGCTGGTTTCGGCCAGCAGTTGCCAGGCGCGGCTGACCTGGAAAGTCTGCGTGGCCGATGTGCCGCCACCGTCCACCCAGGCGGTGATGCTGTGCTGCGGTTCGGCGTCGGCCATATGGGACGTGTCCACGCGGGTCTGCCAGCGGCCCTGTCTGTCGGCGCGGGCACGGCGTGCAGCACCCAGGTCGCCGTCCACCACCACCCGCACCGTCTGGCCGGGGGCGGCGCCGCCACTGACCGGGAAGTCTTCGCTCACTTTCGTGGCGAGCAGCGTATCCAGGGTGACGGCGGTCACGGACGGGACCGGCTGGCGTTGTCCCACGGCCAACCACACCGCGCCTGCGCGCGCCTGCAAGGGCAGCGTCACCCGGCCGCCGGAGCCCACCACCAGAGAAGGCGGCGGGCCGTCCAGGCCGTAGACCCCTTTCAGCAGCGCGCCCGCAGGCAGGCCTGTGGGCAGTGTCGGCAGCAAGGCGTCATGTTCCGCGGTGTTGAAGGCCACCAGCGCCAGGTCCTTGCCGTGGCGCATGGTCCAGGCGATGCCGCCGGCCTGCGCCGCCTGCGACCACAACACCTGCGGCGTGCCGCGCGACAAGACCTTCAGCTTCTTGCGCAGTGCGGCCATGGCGGCGATGTCGCCGTACAGCGGCGCCTGCGTGTCAAAGCGGTCGCGCCCGCCCGATCCCCAGCCGGCCGCGAACATGGACGCACGCTGTTCGGTGAAGCCCTGCTCGGTGCCGTAGTAGATGACCGGGATACCCGGCAGCGTCATCATCGCCAACAGCGCCTGGCGCAGTGCAGGCACGCTGCCGCCGGCCAGGAAACGGTCGACGTCGTGGTTGTCCACGAAGCTGGGCATCCCGTGCGGCCGTGCGTGCATCTGCACCATGCGGGTGATGCGGTGGGCCAGTTCCGCTGTCGGCCGGCCGCGTGCAAAGGCGTCGCCCAGGGCGCCGTAGAGCGGGAAGTTGAGCATGCCCGGCAGCAGCGGCTGGCCGCCCGGCCCCGTCATGTAACGCTCGATCTTCGCGGCTTCGCGGTCCTGGAAGGGCTTGTCGATGCCGAAGCCTTCGCCAAAGACGTGAAACTGCCGCCGGCCCGCGGCGCGGGCCACGGCGTGCATGCCGGGTGCGGCCCGCTCGTTTGAGCGCAGGAAGTCCGCGAAGTAGTCCGGTGGCACGTAGAAGGCCGTGTCGACGCGGAAGGCGTCCACGCCCACTTCACGTATCCAGTGGCCGTAGCTCTGGCGCAGCGCACGGCGGACCACCGGGTTGTCGGTGTTCAGGTCGTCCAGGCCCGACATCTGGAAGGTCTGCTCCTGCACCGGGTCCTGGTAGTCGGCGACATCCGGCGTCCAGTGGTAGATGGCCTCGGCCCGCTGGGCCGGGTCGCGTGGGTCGTTGCGGTTGAAGGGCGGCTGGCTGGGGCGCGGCACGGGGCGGGTCTGGTCGTGCGGCTCGTAGCCGCGCCAAGCGCGGTCGGGGTCGCTGGCGTTCCAGCGGTCGCGGTAGGTGAAGAAGTTGCCGGTGTGGTTCACCACGATGTCCTGGACCAGCACCATGCCCTGCCGGTGCAGGGCGCGCGACAGTGCCTGGTAGTCGGCCAGGGTGCCCAGGTGCCGGTCTACCTTCATGAAGTTTTCGGCCCAGTAGCCGTGGAAGCCGGTATAGCTGCCACCGGGGTCTAGCCACTGGTTGGCCACGGGTGGGGTGATCCACAAGCCCGTGACGCCCAGGCCACGGATGTAGTCCAACCGCTGGCGCAGACCCTTGAGGTCACCGCCGTTGTAGCGCGTGGCGTCGCCGGCTTTGAACTCACCCGCGCCCTGGTCGTTGTTGGCCGGGTCGCCATCGGCAAACCGGTCCGTCATGACGAAGTAGAGGATCTGGTCGCGCCAGTCCGGCGACGGAACGTGCAGGCGGCCAGTACCCACCGGGCCGGCCAGACAGGCCGCGGACAACCCGATCATGGCCAGCCCGGCCACCCTGCTGGCGAGCCGGAAGGGGTGCCCGGCGGTCCGATCCCAAGGCTTCATGGCGGCGCAGTGTAGGCCGCTGTCAAGAACCCTCGGTGCGCCGCTTGTTGTTTTTAGGCAAAGTAGTTTCGCTACAAATCGACGGCCGACGGTTGTCGAATACCTTCGTTTTGGTGCGCCGCCGCCGGACCTTCCCTAGGCATTTGCCCATAAGAGGCCTCATGGAAGGGGCAAGACCAGATCGGCGGCTGCACCGATCTAGGGTTTCCGCAGGTATCGGGACTATCTAGTTTTGGTACAAAGTTCTGACCACTGTGCAGTTCCAGTCGCCCAACGGGCCGCGCCATTTCGCCAATGCCGGCCGTCCAGTTTTGTGAGTTCCGAGCGTTTTCAGGAGACACCCATGAAGCATTCCAAGCCCGCCCGCAACCGTTCACGCACCTTGACCCGGGTCACCCCGGTGGCAGCAGCCGTTGCCGCCGTGCTGTGCGGCCCCGGCGCCGTGTTCGCGCAGGCCGCCGCGCCGGCCCCGAGCGACGTGGTCACCATCACGGGCATCCGGCGCGGCATTGAAAGTGCCATCAGCGTCAAGAAGAACGCCGACAGCATCGTCGAGTCCGTGTCCGCCGAAGACATCGGCAAGCTGCCGGACAGCAGCATCGCCGAATCGATCGCGCGCCTGCCCGGCATTTCCGCCCAGCGGGTCGGTGGCCGCGCCACGGAAATCAACATCCGCGGCCTGTCCGGCGATTTCGCCAACACGCTGCTCAACGGCCGCGAGCAGGTGTCCACGGGCAACAACCGCAGCGTCCAGTTCGACCAGTATCCGTCCGAACTGATCGCCGGCGTGGACGTCTACAAAACGCCCACAGCGTCCTTGGTGGGCCAAGGCCTGTCGGGCACGCTGGATCTGAAGACCGTGCGCCCGCTGTCCTTCAGCCAACGTACCATTTCGCTGAACGTGCGTGGCGAAAAGAACGGCGGCGGCACGCCCTTCCATGGTGACGGCAACCGCGCCACGGCCACCTACATCGACCAGTTCGCCGACCGCACGGTGGGCGTGGTGCTGGGCGTGGCACGGCTGACGCAGAAGACCACCAAGTCGCGCGTCGAGACCTACAGCGACAGTGACACCACGTCCTTTGCCAACGTCAACGGCGGCAGCACCTTCACCTTCAACAATGGCTTCAAGTACTTCGTCGATGCCAACGACGAAACACGCACCGGTGCGATGGGCGCAATCGAGTTCAAGCCCAACAAGGACCTCAGCAGCATGGTGGACTTCTTCTACTCGAAGTTCGAGAAGGAGTTTGTCAAGCGCGGCATCGAACTGCAGGTCAACGACAGTTGGAAGAGCGGCAATGCGGCCCTGGCATACCAAGCTCCTACGCTGACCAACGCCGTGGTCCAGAACGGCCGTTTGGTCAGCGGTATCTGGGGCAATGTGGATCCGCTGTCCCGCACCATCTGGGAACCGCGCCATGAAGACCTCAACTCCGTCGGCTGGAACACCAAGTGGAAGTTTGCGCCGGCCTGGTCGGCGGTGGCCGACCTCAGCACTTCGTCGGCCAAGAGCACGGAGCGCATCACGGAAATGGAAGCCGGCGTCTTTGACACCGTCAACAACCGCCCATTGCCCGGCACGGTGACCATTGCCAACTACAACCAGGTGACGGCCTTCCAGTACAACCACGGCGACCCGTCGATCGTGCGCCTGACCGACCCAGAGAGCTGGGGCCAGAACGGCTACGACAAGGTCATCAAGACCGACGACAAGTTGAAGGCCTTGCGCATTTCGCTGGAGCGTGAGTTGGACGGTTTCCTTTCCCGCGTCTCTGGCGGTGTCAACCTGAACCAGCGTGACAAGACCAAAGGTGCAGCCGAGAATTTCCTGCGCCTGATTGGTCGTACCAACAACAACCCCGGCGCAGCGTTGCCGGCCGGCACGGGCACTTTGGCGCTGCCGGGTTCGCCCAGCGGAACGGTCAGTTTCGACCCGGCCGCGGCCTTCAACAGCGCCTACCGGTTTGACTCCAACGTCAACTCCGACATCCTGAACAAGGGCTGGACCGTCAACGAGAAGGTCCGCACGGTCTACGCCAAGGGCGATATCGACACGGAGATAGGCAGCATGACGCTGCGCGGCAACGTGGGTCTGCAAGTCGTCAGCACGGACCAAAGTTCCACGGCGCCGCGTGTCGACAACAACGCCCCGGGCGGATTCACACAGCGCACCGATGGCAAGACCTACACCGACGTCCTGCCGGCGTTGAACCTGGCCCTCGGCCTGGGCGGCGACCAGGTTGTGCGACTGGGTGCTGGCAAGCAGATGGCCCGGGCGCGCATGGACCAACTGCGCGCGTTCCAGAAATCTGAAGTCAACAGCAGCGGCCGCTGGGAAGGCAGCGGCGGCAACCCGCGTCTGGACCCGTTCCGCGCCACGGCCCTGGACGTGTCGTACGAAAAGTACTTCGGCAACAAGGGCTACGTATCCGTGGCCGGCTTCTACAAGAAGCTGGACACCTATATCTTCGAAGTCAAGAACCCTGTTTTCGACTTCACGGGCCTGCCCAACCTGTCCGGCCGGCCGGCCACGCAGGGCAATCTCGGTGACTTCACAGCGCCATTCAACGGCAAGGGCGGCACGGTGAAGGGCATTGAACTCGCTGCTTCGTTGCCGCTGAATCTGGCCACACCCATGCTGGACGGCTTCGGCGTGCAGGTGAGCTATTCCAACACCTCCAGCGCCGTGCGCCCGTTCGGCGACGCCGACGTGCGCCCCTTGCCCGGCCTGAGCCGCACCGTGACGCAGCTGACGGGCTACTACGAGAAGTACGGCTTCTCTGCCCGCGTGGCCAGTCGCAAGCGGTCGTCCTTCCTTGCGGAGATCGAAGGCTTCGGCGCCGACCGCGAATTCAAGTACGCACGCGGCGAAACGCTGGTGGACGTGCAGTTTGGCTACGAGATCCAGAGCGGGCCGGCCAAGGGCCTGAACTTCCTGGTCCAGATCAACAACGCCCGCAACGAGCCCTACCGCGAGTACAACGCCGGGTCCAACACGGACACCAAGCTGGACGAGTACGGCCGCACGGTGCTGTTCGGCGTCAGCTACAAGTTCTGAGCCCGGACTTCGCCTGAGCAAGCCCTCGCCCGGTGGCGAGGGCTTTTTTCCTTCTAGACAATCGCGCCCACCCACCACCGCGCGGAGCCGCCATGCCCAAGGACCACATCAAGCGCATCGTCATCGCAGGCGGTGGCACTGCAGGCTGGATGACGGCTGCGGCCTTGTCCAAGTTGTTGGGCCGGGCCTGGGACATCACGCTGGTCGAAAGTGAAGAGATCGGCATCGTGGGGGTGGGCGAGGCCACCATCCCGCTGATCAACGTCTTCAACAACGCGCTGGAACTCGACGAGGACGAGTTCATGCGCGAGACCTCGGCCACCTTCAAGCTGGGCATCGAGTTCGTCGATTGGGGCCGTTTGGGTGACCGCTACATCCACGGCTTCGGGCCGCTGGGCCCGGACATCGGCCTTACCAAGTTCCACCACTACTGGCTCAGCCAGCACCCCGGCGCGCAGCCGCAGGACCTGGAGGCCTACTCCATCAACATCCTGGCCGCGCGCCAGAACAAGTTCATGCGTGCGCAGCGCGACATGGGCAACTCGCCGCTGGCCGAGATCGCGCACGCCTACCACTTTGACGCCGGCCTCTACGCCGCCTTCCTGCGCCGCTACAGCGAAAAGCTGGGCGTGACGCGGCTGGAAGGCAAGATCGCTTCGGTCAGCCTGCGTGCCACCGATGGCTTCGTGGAGGCGGTGGTGATGGAGGGTGGCCGCCGCGTGGAGGGTGAACTGTTCATCGACTGCAGCGGCTTCCGCGGCCTGCTCATCGAGCAGGCGCTGCAGACCGGCTATGTGGACTGGAGCCACTGGCTGCCCGTCAACCGCGCCTGGGCCGTGCCCTGCGAAAACCACCACCCGCTGACGCCCTACACACGGTCCACCGCGCGCACCGCGGGCTGGCAGTGGCGCATCCCACTGCAGCACCGCATGGGCAACGGCCATGTCTTCTGCAACAGCTACATCGGCGAACAGGATGCAGCGGACGTGCTGGTCAGCAACCTGGACGCACCGCGGCTGGCCGATCCGCGGCTCTTGAAGTTCGTCACCGGCAAACGCAAGCGGCTGTGGAACAAGAACGTGGTTGCCGTGGGCCTGGCCAGTGGATTTCTGGAGCCGCTGGAGAGCACCAGCATCCACCTGATCCAGAACACGATCGCGCGCCTGACCACCTTCTTCCCGTACCAGCGTTTTGACGCGGCAGACATCGCCGAATTCAACCGCCAGAGCGACTTCGAGTTCGAGCGCATCCGCGACTTCATCATCCTTCACTACAAGGCCACGGAGCGCAGCGACACCGATTTCTGGAACTACGTGCGCACCATGCCCATCCCCGACACGCTGGCGCAGAAGATGGATCTGTTCCGCAGCAACGGCCGGGTCTTCCGCGAGAACGCGGAGCTGTTCAGCGAGATCAGCTGGGTGGAGGTGCTGATCGGCCAGCGCGTTGTGCCCGAGGGCTACCACCCGCTGGTCGACACGCTCACCAAGAGCCGCGTGCAGGAGTTCCTGGCGAACGTGAAACAGACCATCGCCCGCTGCGTGGAGGCCATGCCTACCCACGAGCAGTACGTGGCTGAACATTGCAAGACGGCCCTGCCCGTGCAACGGGCGAAGCCGAACCCGGGCTGAGCCAGCATGTTCAATCCCGACGCCCGCATCGAGCGGGTGAGCCTTGCTCCCGGGCGGGATGCCTGGGTGGTGGACGATGTCTTGCTGGCGCCGCACATCGTGCGCGACTGGGCGATCCGCGAGCGGGGCTGCTTCAGCGCATCGCCCTACAACGCGTATCCGGGGCTGGAGTGGCGCATGGGGCCGGAGGTCTCCGGGCCGCTGTCTGAATTCTTCATGCTGCGTCTGCGGCCCGCCATGGGTGCGCGGCGCACGCTGTCCATGTACAGCCGCTTGTCGCTGGCCACGCTGCAACCGGGGCAACTGAGTCCGCTGCAGCGGCTGTGCCACAGGGACCGCCTAAGCGCAGGACCGAAGCAAGCTGTGATCGCCTGCACGCTGTACCTCTTCGATGACCCGGCGCTCGGTGGCACAGGTTTCTATGCACCGCGTCGGCCCATGCCAGAACTGGACGCGGACATACACCGCTGGAACACGATGAGCTCCGACAACTTCAGCGTCGAACTCGGTGCACCACCGGCCTACCTGGTGGGCAGCAACGCCCACTTTGAATTGCTGGGCACCGTGCCCGCGGCCTTCAACCGCGCGGTCTTCTACGATGGCAGCGCCTTCCACTCCAGCCACATCACGGCGCCAGAAAAACTGACCGACGATCCCGCCACGGGTCGTCTCACACTGAACGGCTTCTTCCTGTGTCAGCGGGCCGCGACATGAGCCGCTGGGCCGCTTCCATCGCGACTACCGCAATGCGGAGCAAGGGGATTGCCTGGTGATGCGCAAGTGGTCTAAGGTCTTTGGGGTTCTGTGTGCGCTGCTGCAGGCAGCAAGCACGGTGGCCGCACCCGCGCCCGTGGAAGCCTTCTTCCGTGACCCGGTGTTCAGTGCTGCCGAGTTGTCGCCTGACGGCCGCCGTGTGGCCATGCTGGTCTCGTCCAAGGGCACACGACTGCAGCTTGCGGTGCTGGACCTGGAGACGCTGAAGCCGCAGGCTGTGGCGGGCGACGCGGAGCGTGACGTGGCCAGATTTCACTGGGTCAATGACCAGCGCCTGGTCTACAGCTACCGCATCAAGCTTACCGGGCCCAACCTCACGGACGAAGGCCCAGGTTTGTTCGCGGTCAGCGTGAAGGGTGATGAGAACCGGGTCCTGATGGCCACCGGGCACGCCTTCATCACCGCGGGCGGCGTGGACAGCACGGTGCTCAAGCCCTACCACCTCCTGATGGACGTGCCCGGCTTCGGCATGGGTGATGACGTCCATGTGAACAAGGCTGGCGAGAGGAGCACGAAGAAGGTCGACTACATCGACGTCATGCGCCTCAACACACGCACCGGCCGCAGCAAGGACATCGAGCTGCCGCTGCATGCACACAGCTGGGTCTTCGGCCATGACGGCGAACCGCTGGCCGTCATGAGCACGCAAGAAGGCCAGAGCCGCTGGCACATCTGGCAGGCCGACGGCCGTTGGGCGCACGGCGCGCTCTTCGACCCTGTCGTGGGCGGTGGCTACAGCCCGCAGTACCAGTCGCCGGACGGCACGCTCTACGGCGCAGCGAGCGCGCAGGGTTTCGCGGCGGTGTACGTGTTTGACCGCGCCACCGGCCGGCCCGTGGGCAAGCCTGTGGTGGCTGTGCCGGGCTTCGACATCCGCCCGCACTTCATCGCCAATGACAAGAAATTGCTGGGTATCCGTTTCACGGTCGACGCCGAGCTCACGCAGTGGCTGGACGAAGACATGAAGGCCCTGCAGGCCGGCCTGGACAAGGCGCTGCCGACCACGGCCAACCGCCTGAGTGTGCCGCGCCATGGGGACTCGCCGTGGGTGCTGGTGCAGGCCTTCTCCGACGCGCAACCCACCATCACCTACATCTACAACCGCAGCACGCGCAAGCTGGCGCGGCTGGGCCAGTCGCTGCCGGACATCCAAGCCAATGACGGGGGCCAGACCGACTTCCACCGCGTGCCCGCACGCGATGGCTTGCCTTTGCCCGTCTACCTGACGCTGCCGCCTGGTGGCGGCAAGAAGCTGCCGATGGTGGTGCTGGTGCACGGCGGCCCATGGCTGCGCGGCGCGGACTGGCGCTTCGACCCTGAAGTGCAGTTCCTCGCCAGCCGTGGTTATGCCGTGCTGCAGCCCGCCTTCCGCGGCAGCACGGGCTATGGCCAGAAGCACTTCCAGGCTGGCTTCGGCCAGTGGGGTCTGTCCATGCAGGACGACGTGATGGACGCCTTGCGCTGGGCTGTGGATCAGGGCCATGCCGACCCGCAACGGGTGTGCATCGCAGGTGCGTCCTATGGCGGCTACGCGGCACTGATGGGCCTGGCCCGCGACGGCGCGCAGTTCCGCTGTGCGGTGGCCTGGGTGGCGGTGTCAGACCCGCTGTTGCTCTTCGATAGCACCTGGACCGAGGCGACGGAAGAGGTACGCCGCTACGGCATGGCACGCATGATCGGCGACCCCAAGGCCGACGCCGCCCAGCTGAACGCCGTGTCCCCGCTGCGGCAGGCCGCGCGCATCCAAAAACCGCTGTTGCTGGCCTATGGCGGCTGGGACACACGTGTGGCCATCGTGCATGGCGAGCAGCTGCGCGACGCGTTGAAACCGCACAACCCGGACGTGGAGTGGGTGGTGTACCGCGAAGAGGGCCACGGCTGGGCCCAGCCGGACAACCGCATCGACTTCTGGACCCACGTCGAGAAGTTCCTGGCGCGCCACTTGGCGCCCGCAGAAGGAAACAAGTGAACGAAGCAAGCAGCAGCGAACCCTGGCGTCCGCAATGGCACTTCAGCGCCCGGCGCCACTGGATCAATGACCCCAATGGCCTGTCTTCTTCGATGACAAGTGCCCCCTGTTCTTCCAATACAACCCCTTCGGCAGTGAGTAGGACCACATGAGCTGGGGCCACGCGGTCAGCACGGACCTGGTGAACTGGCAGGAACTGGCGGATGACTGTGGCGTGCGGCGCGCTTCAGCTGAGTTCCGCGCCCATGCGCCGCCGGCTCCGCCGCGCGTGCGGCACCCAGTCCAGCCGCGCCCAGCGCCGCCACATGAGCAGACCCCGCAGCCACTCGTCGGCCGCGTAGGCGATCCACACACCCACCAGCCCCAGCCCCATGTGCACGCCCAAGAGCCAGCTGCCCCCGGCCAGCACGATGAGCATGCTGGCCGCTCCCGCCAGCACCGGGTAGCGCGCGTCACCCGCCGCGCGCAACGCGTTGATGACGATCAGGTTGAAAGTCCGGCCCGGCTCCAGCAGCAGACAGCACCACAGCAGCAGCGAGCCCTGCGCGACGATGCCCGGGTCTTGCGTGAACAGGCGCATCAGCCAAGGCCCCGCCAGCGCGACCAGCAGCGCGGTGCAGAGCGCCACCGCCAGGCCGCGCAGCAG
>JANOAM010000706.1:0-5183 GCA_031411215.1 Betaproteobacteria bacterium | reverse complement strand
CCGCGCTGCCCAGCAGGCTGCGGCAACGCTCTTCGTGCTGGGCAATTTCGGCCAGCGTGATCTCGATGTCCTCGCGCTGCTGTTCCAGCTGGCGCCGGTGTTCGGCCAGCACGTCCAGGAAGGCGCTCAGCTGCGGGCGCTTGTCCGACGGGCTGTCGTACATGGTCACCAGTTGCTTGATTTCCTGCAGGCTCAGGCCCAGGCGCTTGCCGCGCAGGGTGAGCTTCAGCCGTGTGCGGTCACGCTGGGCGTAGACGCGGTTGCGGCCGGCGCGGGCCGGCATCAGCAGGCCCACGTCTTCGTAGAAGCGGATGGCGCGCGCGGTGATGTCGAACTCGGCCGCCAGTTCGGTGATGGTGTAGGTGACTGCGGCAGATGAAGCCGCCGGTGAAGCGGCGCGCGCGGTGGCCATGGCGTGACTGACGTTTACGTCAACGTAAATGCAGCCGCGACTATACAAAGCGGGGGCGCGGGTTCAGGCAGCCAAAAAAATCGGCGGCCGGGTTGCCCCGACCGCCGTGTCCAACCGAGCCTCCCAGCTCTGGTCTACCCTGAAACGCAAGATGACAGCGTTGAGGGCGAGTATGGGCAGGGGCCCGGCTGGCGCACATCCTCCAAAGGACGGAGCACCCCCAAAGGTGGGACAACGTCAATCCGGGATCAGCCCAAGGGCTTGTATCGCCCTTGAGCCTTCGCCAGGCACAAGCCCCTTCCGGGCCTTGTGTCCGGGCTCAGTCGAGGACCGGCAGCAGCTCGTGCCGAAGCACGCCGCGGGCTTCCTCGAAGCCCGGCAGGGCTTGGCGCACCACGTCCCAGAAGGCCGGGCCGTGGTTCATTTCGCGCAGGTGCGCCAGTTCGTGCGTGACCACGTAGTCGATCACCGGCACCGCAAAGTGCACCAGTCGCCAGTTCAGGCGGATGGAGCCGTCGGCACTGGCGCTGCCCCAGCGGGTGGACGCGGAACTGAGCGACAGGCGCTTCATGCGCACGCCCAGGCGCTGGGCGAAGACGGCACAGCGTTCTTCGAAGATGCGGCGCGCCTGGCGCTGCAGCCAGCTCTGCACCACGTCGCGAATCTGGTCGGGCTCGGCGGTCTGCGGCAGGCCCAGGTGCAGGGTCAGGCGCGGCACGCCGGGCAGTGTGGTGCTGTCGGTGTGGAGGATGGCACCCGTGGTGCGCGGGTCCAGCACCAGGATCACGGTGTCGCCCAGGAAGGGAACCGTGCCGCCTTCACGCCATTCCACACGGGCCGCTTCCAGCCGCGCGGTGCGCTCGCGCTGTTCCTGCAGCTTGCGCAGGATCCAGTTGCCCTTCTCGCGCAAGGCAGACTCGATTTCAGCCAGGCCCACCCAGCGCGGCGCGCTGACGCTCAGGCCTTCAGCACCGACCACGAAGCCGATGGTGCGGCGGCGCGAACGGCGCAATTCGTAGGCCACGCGGTGGCCGGCCAGCAACAGCTCGCGCTGCGAACGCGGGTGGCGAAACTCGGGAATGGGTGCGAGGACGGGAGCGGGCGGTGCAGGACTGGGCACCGCGTCGGCCGGTTGCGCTGAGGCAACGGGTGCCGCCACAGGATGCTGCGCAGGCACGGCAGGCGGCGACACCTCGTCGAACAGCGTGAGCTGCGTCGGCGGCAGGTGTGGTGTCGCGTGCGGCATGGGCCGCGATTCTAGGTGGCGGCGTACGCCTCGGGGTCCAGCCGCCGCATCTCGGCTTCGATCCAGGTTTCGACTTCCTTCATCAACTCGTCGGGCTCACGCCCCGTGCTGCTGATGGGCTTGCCTATGCTCACGTCCACCGTGCCCGGCCGCAGCAGGAAGCTCTTGCGCGGCCAGCACTTGGCGCTGCTGGCGGCAATGGGCACGATGGGCACGCCGGAAGCAATCGCCAGCCGCGACGCGCCGCTCTTGTAGACGCCTTGCTGGCCGCGTGGGATGCGGGTGCCTTCGGGGAACATGATCACCCAGATGCCTTCTGCGGCCAGGCGCTTGCCCTGCGCAGCGACCTTGTTCCAGGCCTCGGCGCGCTTGCTGCGGTCGATGTGGATCATGTCCAGCCGCCCCATGGCCCAGCCGAAGAAGGGCACGTAGAGCAGCTCGCGCTTGAACACATAGGCCAGAGGGTGCGGCATGAACGTGGGGATGGCGAATGTCTCCCAGGTGCTCTGGTGCTTGGCGGCCAGCACCACGGACGCGTTGGTGTCGCCTCTCGTGGGCAAGTTCTCCAGCCCGCTGACGCGGTAGTTCACGCCGCAGATCACCTTGGCGCCCCAGATGGCGATGTCCAGCCAGAACATGGTGGGCCAGTAGAGCTTCTGGCCGCGGATGAAGATGGACAGCACCAGCATGGCCAGACCCCAGGGGATCACGGTGGCGGCCATCCACAAGATGAACAAAGCTGAGCGCAGGGCCCACAACAACTTCATCGGGTCAGGCTCCCGGACATGGAGTCGGTGTGGTGGGCGCGCGCCAGCAAGAAGTCGGCAAAGGCCGCCAGGCTGGCGTGTGCGCGCGCACCGGGGACTTGTTCGATCAGCGCGCTGATCTGCGCACCCGGCAGCGCCGCTGCACGGCCGCTCAGCACCAGGTGGGGCTCGCAGCCGGCCGCCGCGGCGGCGTGCAGGTCGCGGGCCGTGTCGCCCACCACGGGCACCGTGGACAGGTCCACACCGTAGCGGTGGCCCACGTCCAGCAGCAGGCCGGGTTTGGGCTTGCGGCAGTCGCAGTTGTCTTCGGGTGTGTGCGGGCAGAAGAACACGGCGTCAATGCGGCCACCTTGTGCCTGCAGCTGCTGGTGCATGTGGGCGTGCACGGCGTTGACCGCACTCATGTCGATCATGCCGCGGCCAATGCCGCTCTGGTTGGTGGCCACCACCACGTGCCAGCCCGCGTGGTTCATGCGCGCCACCGCTTCCAGCGCGCCGGGCACGGGCACCCATTCCTCGGGCGCGGTGACATGGCCTTCGCGGTACTCGTTGAGGATGCCGTCACGTCCCAGCACGACGATCTTGGTCAGGTGCATCACGGCGCGTGCTCCGGGTTCAGGTGGCCAGGCGGCTGAGGTCGGCGACGCGGTTCATGGCCGCGTGCAAGGCCGCCAGCAGGGCCAGGCGGTTGTTGCGCAGCGCGGCGTCTTCGGCATTGACCATCACACCGTCGAAGAAGGCGTCCACCGGGGCTTTCAACGCCGCCAAAGCCTGCAGGCTGGCGGCGTAGTCGCCTTGCTCGAAAGCCGCATCGGCCTTGGGCGCAACGGTCTTCAACGCAGCGGCCAGGGCTTGCTCCGCAGGCTCCTTCAGCAGCGTGTCATCCACGGCATGGTCCATGGAGGCCTCGGCCTTTTTCAGGATGTTGCCCACGCGCTTGTTGGCGCTGGCCAGGGCCGGCGCTTCAGGCAGCGCAGCAAAGGCGCGCACCGCCTGCAGCCGCTTGGGCAGCGAGCCCCAGCCGCCGGGCCGGATGAAGGTGACGGCCTCGACTTCCTGTGCGCTGTAACCCAGGTCGCGCAGGTAGCCGACCAGCCGTTCGTAGATGAAGTGGGCCAGCGGCTCGCGCGCATCGCTGACCATGCCTTCGGGGAAGGCCTTGAAGCCGGCGTCCAGCAGCGTGGGCACGGCCAGTGGCAGGTTCTTTTCCACCAGCATGCGGATCACACCCAGCGCATGGCGGCGCAGCGCAAACGGGTCCTTGTCGCCCGTGGGCAGCTGGCCGATGCCGAACAGACCCGCCAGCGTTTCCAGCTTGTCGGCCAGCGCCAGCACGGTACCGGTGTGGTTGCGCGGCAGCGCGTCGCCGGCGAAGCGCGGTTTGTAGTGGTCTTCGATGGCAATCGCGACACCGTCGCGCAGCCCTTCGTGGCGCGCGTAGTAGCCGCCCATGACGCCCTGCAGTTCCGGGAACTCGCCCACCATGTCGGTCAGCAGGTCGGTCTTGGCCAGCAGCGCGGCCTGCTGCACCTTGCTGTCCAGCACCTTGAACTCGTCCTGCGCCTCCACGGTGAAGGGCAGCGTGGCAGCGCTCAGCTGCTGCACGATGGCATGGCCAATGGCGCGCACACGCTCGGCACGGTCGCCCTGACTGCCCAGCTTGCCGTGGTAGACCACCTTGGAAAGCGCGGGCACGCGGCTTTGCAGCGTCTTCTTGCGGTCCTGGTCGAAGAAGAACTTGGCGTCGGCCAGGCGCGGGCGCACCACACGTTCATTGCCCTGCACCACGCGGCTGGGGTCGGCCGGGTTGATGTTGCTGACGATCAGGAATTTGTTCGTTAGCTTGCCCGCACCGTCCAGCAGCGGGAAGTACTTCTGGTTGGCCTTCATCGTGAGGATCAGGCACTCCTGCGGCACGGCCAGGAACTCAGCCTCGAACTGGCAGGCCAGCACATGCGGGCGTTCGACCAGCGCGGTCACTTCGTCCAGCAGGGCCTCGTCTTCGATGGGCTTGCCACCGGCTGCTGCGGCCGCGGCAGCCAGCTGGCGCACGATCTCGCTGCGGCGGTGCGCAAAGCTGGCGATCACAGCGCCTTGTTCCGTCAGCTGCTGTTCGTAGTGGTCGGCGTGCTGCAGCACCACGGGGTCCATGGGTGCTTCGAAGCGGTGGCCGCGGGTCTGGCGACCGGACGTCAGGCCCAAGGCGCTGATGGGCACCACGTCGGCGCCGTGCAACGCGACGAGGCCGTGCGCCGGGCGCACGAAGTGCACGCTGCTCCAGCCGTCGGCTAGCTGGTACTGCATGAGCTTGGGGATGGGGAGTCGTTCCAGCGATTCGTAGAGCGCGGCCTGCAAACCCAATTGCAGACCTAGACCTTTTGCGAGTGTCCTGAAGTAGACAGCTTGATTTTTGCCTTCGCCCTCGATGTACAGGCGGTCGGGCCCATCAGTAGCTTCCGGCCACTTGTCGACGAGAGCCTCGCGACCCAGCTTCGCCATCGCCTTGCGAAAGGCCGTCGTCGGCAGCCCGCTCGCATCAAGTGCGACAGAGGTGGGCATCACCTTGCGGACTTCCTCGGAGTCCGGCGCCACCGGCAGCACATGGCTGATATGCGCGGCAAGGCGGCGCGGGCTGGCAAAGACGTTCAAAGCGGACCCGTCACCAGCAAGGCCCGAAGCGCGCAGGCTTTGCAACAACACACTGCCAAAAGCTTCGCCCAGCTTCTTCAGCGCCTTGGGAGGCAGTTCTTCAACGAAC
>JANOAM010000705.1:0-1931 GCA_031411215.1 Betaproteobacteria bacterium | reverse complement strand
ACTCGGCGAGCAGGCCCTGGGCGAAGGGCTGACCGGCAAGATCATCGAAACCGGCCAGGCGCTGCTGCTCAACGAGGACGTCGACCGTGCAGCCGACGCCATTGGGGCGTCGCAGCTGGGTGTGCAGGCCGCCAGCTACCTGGGCGTGCCCATCGTCGTGCGCGGCCAGGCCATCGGCGTCATCAGCGTGCAGAGCACCCGCGAAGAGGGGCGTTTTTCCATGCACGACCAGAAGCTGCTGGAGACGCTGGCCGCGGGCGTGGGCGTGGCCATCCGCAATGCGCAGCTGTATGCCGAGGCGCAGGAGGCCCGTGCCCAGGCCGAGGGCGCCAACGAGGCCAAGAGCAGCTTCCTGGCCACCATGAGCCACGAGATCCGCACGCCGATGAACGCCGTCATTGGCATGAGCGGCTTGCTGCTGGACACCGAGCTGACGCTTGAGCAGCGTGACTTCGCCGGCACCATTCGCGATTCCGGCGACGCGCTGCTGACCATCATCAACGACATCCTGGACTTCTCGAAGATCGAGGCCGGGCGCATGGACATCGAGGCCCAGCCCTTCGACCTGCGCGACTGTGTCGAATCGGCCCTGGACCTGGTGGCCAACCGCGCGGCCGACAAGCACCTGGACCTGGCCTATGTCTTTGAAGGCGAGCTGCCGCCGGCCGTGCGCGGAGACGTGACGCGGCTGCGCCAGGTGCTGTTGAACCTGCTGTCCAACGCGGTGAAGTTCACCGAAACCGGCGAGGTGGTGCTGGGCGTCAGCGCCACCCCGGCAGCGCACAGGACCAAGGCGGTAGAGCTGCAGTTCAGCGTACGCGACACGGGCATAGGCCTGAGCTCTTCCGGCCTCTCCAAGCTGTTCCAGAGTTTCAGCCAGGCCGACGCGTCCACCACACGCAAGTACGGCGGCACGGGCCTGGGACTGGCCATCTGCAAGAAGCTGGCGGAGCTGATGGGCGGGCGCATCTGGGCGCACAGCGCCGGGCTGGGCCAGGGCGCGGTCTTCAGCTTCACCGTCACGGTCCCGGTGGCGGAACTGCCCTCCAGCAGCCGCCGCAGCTTCATCGGCCAGCAGCCCGGCCTGACCGGCAAACGCATGCTGGTGGTGGACGACAACGCCACCAACCGCCGCGTGCTGGCGCTGCAGTCGGCCAAGTGGGGCATGGTGCCGCGCGACACGGCAGACCCTGCCGAAGCCCTGGCCTGGGTTCAGGCCGGCGAGGCCTTCGACCTGGCCGTGGTGGACATGCACATGCCGCAGATGGACGGGTTGACGCTGGCCCGCCAGTTGCAGGCCGTACGGCCGGGCATGCCGCTGGTGCTGTTCAGCAGCCTGGGCCGGCGCGAAGCCGGCGACACCGGCCAGCTGTTCAAGAGCTACCTGGCCAAGCCGCTGCGCCAGAGCCAGCTCTTCGACACGCTCATCACGCTCTTTGACCAGGGCGCGACGCCGCGCAAGGCCAAGGCGCCGGTGTCCACGCTGGACGCCAGCCTGGGCCAGCGGCACCCGCTGCGCATCCTGCTGGCCGAAGACAACGCCGTGAACCAGAAGCTGGCGCTGCGCCTGCTGCTGCAGATGGGCTTCCGGGCCGACGTGGCGGCCAACGGCATCGAGGCCATCGAGTGCATCACCCGCCAGCCCTATGACCTGGTGCTGATGGACGTGCAGATGCCCGAAATGGATGGCCTGGAAGCCACGCGCCGCATCACGGCGCGCTGGCCGGCGGGCGGCAGGCCGCGTATCGTCGCCATGACCGCCAACGCCATGCAGGGCGACCGCGAAGAATGCCTGGCGGCCGGCATGGACGACTACCTGACCAAGCCGATACGCGTGGACGCCCTGTCCGAAACCCTGGCCCAGACCCTCGCACGCAACGACGCCTGAGAACCCGACCATGACCGACACCTTGATCGACCCCGCCACCTTC
>JANOAM010000704.1:0-2542 GCA_031411215.1 Betaproteobacteria bacterium | reverse complement strand
CGCTGCTGGGCGAATCGGGCGTGGGCAAGAGCACGCTGCTGAACTGCATCGCAGGTCTTGATGAACCCGATGCGGGCGAGGTGCGCATCCGCGGCACCGCACTGCACATGCTGCCTGAAGCGGCACGCGCACGTTTGCGGCGTGAGAGCCTGGGCTTTGTGTTCCAGGCCTTCCACGTGCTGCCGCATTTGAGCGTGGCAGAGAACATCGGCCTGCCCTTGCGCCTGCTGGGCCGGCTGGATGAAGCGCGTGTGGACGCGGTGATGCACGCCGTGGGCCTGCAAGGCCTGGGCGCACGGCTGCCGGCGCAGCTGTCCGGCGGGCAGTTGCAGCGGGTGGCCATTGCGCGTGCGGTGGTGCACTCACCGGGGCTGATCCTGGCCGACGAACCCACGGGCAACCTCGACCCCGGCACCGCACAGAAGGTGCTGGCCGTGCTGCGCCAGCAGGTGCGCGACACGGGTGCGGCCTGCCTGCTGGTGACGCACTCAGCCGCCGCCGCCGCCGCGGCAGACCGCATGCTGACGCTCACCACGCGGGGCGTGCAGGAAGGCCACGTGAGCGCGATCTTGGTCGATCCGGCGTGAACCTGTCCCTGCTGGCGCTGCTGGTCCGCCGTGAATGGCGCCACCACCCCTGGCGCCATGCGGCCGCGTTGATGGCCGTCGCCCTGGGTGTGGCGCTGGCGTATTCGGTGCACCTGATCAACAGCTCCGCACTGGCGGAGTTCTCGTCGGCCGTGCGTGCCGCCAATGGCGACGCCGACCTCTCGCTGCGTGGCCGTGGTTTTGACGACGCGTTGTTCGACCGCATCGCCGCCGACCCGGCCGTGCAGTGGGCCAGCCCACTGCTGGAAGTCGACACCTACGGCCGAGCGCCCGACGGCAAACGTGTGCCGCTGCGTGTGCTGGGCCTGGACGTGCTGCGCGCTGCGCCACTGGCACCCACGCTGATGCCGCAGGCCGCGCGGGGCGAAGACAAGCTGGTGTTCCTGGACCCGGACGCCGCCTTCCCCAACACGGCCGCACGGGACGCGTTGAAGGCCGAAGCAGGACAGCCGCTGTCACTTCAGGCCGGCCCGGCCTACACGGCCTTGCGCGTCGCCGGCTGGGTGGCCGGCGGTGGCACGCCGCTGGTCGTGATGGACCTGGCCGGTGCACAGCAGCGCTTTGCGGCCATCGGCCGTCTGACGCGCATCGACCTGCGCCTGGCACCGGGCACCGATGTGCCCGCGCTGCTGGCGCGCTGGTCGCTGCCGGCCGGCGTGGCCGCCGCAGCACCGGGTGAGTCGGAACAGCGGGTGTCCAACCTGTCGCGCGCCTACCGGGTGAATCTCACGGTGCTGGCGCTGGTGGCGTTGTTTGTCGGTGCCTTCCTGGTGTTCAGCGTGGTGTCGCTGTCGGTGGCGCAACGCACACCCGCTTTCGCCTTGCTGGGCGTGCTGGGCCTGAGCGCAGGCGAACGCCGCAGCTGGGTGCTGGCTGAATGTGCGCTGCTGGGCGCGGCCGGCAGTGTGCTGGGCCTGCTGATGGGCGCCGGCATGGCCGCTGCCGCGCTGCGCCTGCTGGCCGGCGACCTGGGTGGCGGCTACTTCCCGGGCATCGTGCCGCCGTTGCAGGTGGGCGTGCTGGACACGCTGGTCTTTGCGCTGCTGGGTGTGGCATCAGCACTGGCCGGCGGCTGGTGGCCGGCGCGGCAGGCCGAGGCGCTGTCGCCAGCGCAGGCGCTCAAGGGCCTGGGCGAAGCACTCAGCACGGAACCACCGGCCTGGCCGGGCCTGGCCCTGCTCGTGCTGGGCGCGGCAGCCGCCTTCGCACCACCCATCGCCGGGTTGCCGCTGGCGGCCTACGCTTCGGTGGCAGCGCTGCTGTTCGGTGGCGTGGCCCTGATCCCGGCCCTGGTCCACTTGCTCTTGTCGGCCGTGCCTTCGCCGCAGGGCGCGCTGCCCCTTCTGGCGCTGCGTCGGGCACGCTTCCAGCGCCGCACGGCCACAGCCGCAGTGGCGGGTGTGGTGGCCAGCCTGGCGTTGTCGGTGGCCTTGACGGTGATGGTGGCCAGCTTCCGCGACGGTGTCAGCCGCTGGCTGGACAACGTGCTGCCCGCCGACCTGTACGCACGCAGCGCCGGCAGCAGCGGCGCGGCCGACAACGTATGGCTGCCGCCGGACTTTGCCGACCGCGCCGCGGCGGTGCCCGGCGTGGCGCGGGTGGAAGCCGCGCGGCAGCAAGCCCTGCCCTGGGCGCCAGGGCGGCCCAACGTGGGGTTGATCGCGCGTCCCATGCCCGACCCGGCTGCGGCCCTGCCCCTGCTGGCGGCGCCGCTGCCCAGCAGCCGCCTGCAGGCTGGCGAGGTGGCCATCTACGTCAGCGAAGCCATGGTCGCGCTGTATGGCACTTCACCCGGCAGCGTCGTCACCTTGCCGCTGTCTCAAGGCCCCGCGCGCGCCCGCGTGCTGGGTGTGTGGCGCGACTATGTGCGGCAGTTTGGCGCGGTGGCCATCGCGGCGGGCGACTACCAGCGCCTGACTGGCGACAAGCGCATC
>JANOAM010000703.1:0-1845 GCA_031411215.1 Betaproteobacteria bacterium | reverse complement strand
CGGCACCACTGGTGGCGCGTCGATTGCTCGTGCGCCGCACGGTTGGCTGGCCGAGGACGCTGGGTACCGGGCGCAGCGAAGTAAAGGAGGAGCCGCAGGCTGCGCAGCAGACTGTGGCGGGGGACATGAGCGGAGCCCGGTACCCGGCGGCCTTGGCCCGCAACGCCACCCAGAACGAACGACTGCAACGGGCCGCAACCAGCCGAATGACAGACCGCGGGCTCTTCACGCGTCGTGGGTGGCGCGATGTGCTTTGGAGCAACTGATATGAGCGCAGTTCTTTCTGCTGATGGCGCGCTCGACAGCGCGCAACAAAAGAGCGAAGGCGTCTGGCACGCCGCGTGGCGCCGCTTCAAGGGCGACCGCGTGGGCCTGATGAGCCTGTGGGTGGTGGCGTTTTTCTTGGCTCTGATCGTGCTGTCGTCCACGGGCCTGGTGGCCGGCAACTGGCAGCAGGAAAAGGGTGTGCCCAACGCACCGCCCACGCTGCTGGGGCCGGCGCCGCCGGCCGCCACCGGTGCGATCGAAGCACCCAAGGGCCCCAACGTGGACCTGTCGGCGATTGACCCGCTGGCCCCGCGCTACAAGGAATGGGACGAAAAGTCCAAGGCCTTCCAGACGCAGGAGACGGTGAAGTCGGAAACGCTGCCCTTCGGTGGCGACCGCCTGGGCCGCGACGTGCTGGCCAAGGCCGTCAAGGGCACCGAGGTCAGCGTCTTCGTCGGTGTCGCGGCGGCGCTGGTGGCGTCGCTCATCGGTGTCTTGATGGGCGCCTTTGCCGGCTTCTTCGGCGGCAAGGTGGGTGACATCACGGAGTGGTTCTACAACGTCTTCGAGAGCATCCCCAACATCCTGCTGATCTTCGCCTTTGCCGCAGCGCTGAAGACGCGCGGTGTGGAGACGGTGGTGATCATCCTGGCCTGCACCGGCTGGACCGGCATGTACCGCCAGGTGCGCGCGGAATTCATCAAGCACAGCAGCCGCGAATATGTGCGCAGTGCCGAAGCCATAGGCGCCAGCCGCATGAGCCGCATGTTCAAGCACATCCTGCCCAACGTGCTGCACGTGGTGCTGGTGCGCATGGGCCTGTTGGTGGTGGGTTTTATCAAGGCCGAAGTGATCCTGTCCTACCTGGGCCTGGGCGTGCGGGTGGACCAGGTCAGCTGGGGCACCATGCTGGCGGAAGCGCAGAACGAACTGATCCTGGGCCACTGGTGGCAGCTGGCCGTGGCCACGCTGTTCATGGCGGTGTTTGTCACCGCGTTTTCGCTGATGGCCGACGCGCTGCGGGACGCGCTCGATCCCAAGCTGCGCGGGTTGGAGTGACCGCGATGTTGTTAAGCATTCAAGATCTGAAGGTCGCCTTCCGCATGGGCAAGGGCGTGCGCGCCGAAGCCGTCAAGGGTGTGTCCTTCGACATCCCGGAAAACGGCACTGTCGCGCTGGTCGGTGAATCGGGCTCGGGCAAGAGCGTCACTGCGATGAGCGTGCTGAACCTGCTGCCCGACAACGCGGAACGCAGCGGCCGCGTCCTGTGGCAGGGCCAGGACCTGCTGGGCTTCAGCCTGCCGCAACTGCAAAAGCTGCGCGGCAGGGAAATCGCGTGTGTGTTCCAGGACCCGATGAGCTCGCTCAACCCGGTGTTCAACGTCGGCCAGCAGTTGTGTGAACCGCTGATGAAGCACATGGGCCTGTCGCGGTCCACCGCGCTGAAGCGGGCCGAAGAACTGATGGCCGAAGTTGGCATCCCGGAACCGAAGCGGCGCCTGGGCAGCTACCCGCATGAAATGTCCGGCGGTCAGCAGCAGCGCGTGATGATCGCCATGGCGCTGACCTGCGAGCCCA
>JANOAM010000702.1:0-5494 GCA_031411215.1 Betaproteobacteria bacterium | reverse complement strand
GGCAAGGCCTTCTCGGGCGGCGCCGACATCCGTGAGTTCGGCACGCCGAAGGCGATGGCCGAGCCGAACCTGCTCAGCGTGATCCTCGCGCTCGAGGCCTGCACCAAGCCGGTCGTCGCCGCGATCCACAGCGTGTGCATGGGCGGCGGCCTGGAGCTGGCGCTCGGCTGCCACTACCGTGTCGCCGCCAAGGGCACCCAGGTCGCGCTGCCCGAAGTCAAGCTCGGGATATTGCCAGGCGCCGGCGGCACGCAGCGGCTGCCGCGGGTGCTCGGCGTCGAGACGGCGCTGAACATGATCGTCAGCGGCGAAGCGGTGAAGAGCGAAATGCTCGCGATGGCGCCGGGCCAGAAGCTGTTCGACAAGGTCGTCGACGGCGACCTGATGGCCGGCGCGCTGGCTTTCGCTGCCGAGATGGCCGACAAGCACGCAAGCGGTGCGCCGCTGCCGCGGGTGCGCGACCTGAAGGTGTCGCATCCGAACCCGGACGGCTTCTTCCAGTTCGCCCGCAACATGGTCGGCGCGAAGGCAAAGAACTTCCCGGCGCCGCTGAAGTGCATCGACGCAGTGGCCGCTTCGCTGAAGCTGAAGTTCGACGACGGCATGAAGCTCGAGCGCGAGCTGTTCACCGGGCTGATGTTCACGCCCGAAAGCAAGGCGCTGCGCCATGCCTTCATGGCCGAGCGCGCGACGACCAAGATCCCCGACGTGCCGGCCGACACCCCGCTGCGCGACGTGAAGAAGCTCGCCGTCATCGGCGCCGGCACGATGGGCGGCGGGATCGCGATGAATTTCCTCAACGCCGGCATGCCGGTCGTGATGCTCGAGACGAAGCAGGAAGCGCTCGACAAGGGCGTGGCCGTGATCCGCAAGAACTACGAGGCGCAGGTCAAGAAGGGCAAGCTCGCGCAGGACAAGCTCGACGCGCGCATGGCGCTGCTCACCACGACGCTTTCCTACGCCGACCTGAAGGATGCCGACATGGTGATCGAGGCGGTGTTCGAGGACCTCGGCGTCAAGGAGAAAGTGTTCTCCGCGCTCGACGAGGTGATGAAGCCCGGCGCGATCCTGGCCTCGAACACCTCGACGCTCGATGTCAACAAGATCGCCGCGTTCACGAAGCGCCCGCAAGACGTGATCGGCATGCACTTCTTCAGCCCGGCCAACGTGATGAAGCTGCTCGAGGTGATCCGCGGCGAGAAGACCGCGAAAGACGTGCTGGCCACCGTGATGCAGCTCGGCAAGAAAATCAAGAAAACCTGCGTCGTCTCGGGCGTGTGCGACGGTTTTATCGGCAACCGGATGATCGAGCAGTACTCGCGCCAGGCGGGCTTCCTGCTCGAGGAAGGCTGCACGCCGGAGCAGGTCGACAAGGCGATGGAAAAGTTCGGCATGGCGATGGGCCCGTTCCGCATGGGCGACCTGGCAGGCAACGATGTCGGCTGGTTCATCCGCAAACGGCGCTACCAGGAAAAGCCGAACATGCGCTACAGCAAGACCGCCGATCTGCTGTGTGAAATGGGCCGCTTCGGGCAGAAGACGGGTGCCGGCTGGTACGACTACGTGCCGGGCAAGCGCGATGCGATTCCGTCCGATGTGGTCGTGAAGATGATCGAGGACCACCGCAAGACGCTGGGCATCACCGCACGCAAGATCAGCGACGAAGAGATCGTGCACCGTCTGGTCTATGCGCTGGTGAACGAAGCCGCCAAGATCCTGGAAGAGGGGATTGCCAGCAAGGCCAGTGACATCGATATGGTCTACCTCACCGGCTATGGCTTCCCGCTGTTCCGCGGTGGCCCCATGTGCTATGCCGACCAGCAGGGTTTGTTCAACGTCGTGCAGACGATGAAGAAGTTCGCCGCCAACCCGCTGGACGACGCCAGCTTCTGGCAACCGGCGCCGCTTCTGGCCCGTCTGGCAGCCGAAGGCAAGAGCTTCACCTGAGGTGTCTCGCGTGATCAAACGTCTTGGTCTGGGTCTGCTGGCCTTGCTGCTCCTGTTGGTGGCCGTGCTGGTGCTCAACACCCTGCGCCAGGGCTCCCGTCAGGTGAACCCGCCGCCGGCGCCCGCGCTGGTGGTGGACCAGGCCGGCGTGGTGGAGACCATGGCCGCCGCGGTGCGTGCCAAGACCGTGAGCGGTCTGCTGGACCCGGCCGGTACCGCGGCCGAATTCGACACCCTGCATGCGCTGCTGAAAGCGCGCTACCCGCTGGTGCACGAGAAGCTGACGCGTGAAGTG
Organism: Betaproteobacteria bacterium; assembly: GCA_031411215.1. Classification (GTDB taxonomy): domain Bacteria; phylum Pseudomonadota; class Gammaproteobacteria; order Burkholderiales; family Burkholderiaceae_C; genus Rubrivivax. Next base: position 3,252 of record JANOAM010000702.1, on the reverse strand, counting down.
GTGGGCAACCACAGCCTGCTGTTCAGCTGGAAGGGCAGCGACGCCCAGGCCCAGCCCGTGGCGTTGATGGCCCACCAGGATGTGGTGCCCATCGCCCCGGGCACGGAAGCGCTGTGGAAGAAACCGCCCTTTGCCGGCGTGGTGGAAGACGGATTCGTCTGGGGCCGCGGCACGCTGGACGACAAGAGCAACGTCATCACGCAGCTGGAAGCGCTGGAGATGCTGCTGAAAGCGGGGGTGCAGCCCAAGCGCACGGTCTACTTCGTCTTCGGCCACGACGAGGAAGTGGGTGGTAAGCAGGGCGCGGTGAAGATCGTCGAACTGCTGAAGCAGCGTGGCGTCAAGCTGGCCTGGGTGTTGGACGAGGGCCTGGCCGTCACCGAAGGCGTGATGCCGGGCGTGACGCAGCCCGTGGCGTTGGTCGGCCTGGCCGAGAAGGGTTCGGTCTCACTCAAGTTGACGGCCACCACCGCGCCGGGGCATTCGTCCATGCCGCCGGGGCCGGGTGGCAGCGCCATCGGCATGCTGAGCCAGGCGTTGGCGCGGCTGGACCAGACGCCCATGCCCGGTGGCATCCAGGGCGCGGCGTCCGAGATGTTTGCCGCCGTGGCGCCGGAACTGCCCTTCGGCCAGCGCCTGGCGCTGTCCAACCTGTGGCTCACGCGGCCGCTGGTGGAACGCTTGTTGTCCAAGGGCGCTGCCACCAACGCGATGATGCGCACCACCACCGCCATGACCATCCTCACCGCCGGCAACAAGGAAAACGTGCTGCCGGGGCAGGCCGAGGCGGTGGTGAACTTCCGCATCCTGCCGGGCGACACGGTGGAATCAGTGCAGGCATTCGTCAAGCAGACGATTGCTGACGAGCGCATCGACGTCAAACCGCTGGGCCCGGGCTTCAACCCGTCGCGCCTGTCCAGTTCTCAGTCCGACGCCTTCAAGCTGATTGAGCGCACCGTGCGCGAGGTCTTCCCCGACAGCATCGTGGCACCGGGCCTCATGCTGGCTGCGTCCGACGCCCGCCACTTTGACGGCATCAGCGATGCGAGCTTCCGCTTCATGCCAGTCCGCTTCAACGCCGAGGACCTGAAACGTCCCCACGGCACCGACGAACGCATTGCCACCCAACAGCTGGTGGACATGGTCCGCTTCTACCATCGCCTGCTCACGCAGGCTGCGCAGTGACACTTACCCAAGGACGCACACCATGACCAACGCCGTCATCGTCTCCACCGCCCGCACACCGCTTTGCAAGAGCTGGAAGGGCGCTTTCAACATGACCCACGGCGCGACGCTGGGCGGCCACGCCATCCAGCACGCCGTGGCGCGCGCCGGCATTGACGGCGCCGAGGTGGACGACGTCATCATGGGCTGCGCCACGCCCGAAGGTGCCACCGGCAGCAACATCGCGCGCCAGGCGCTGCTGCGTGCGGGCCTGCCCGTCACCACCAGCGGCGTCACCGTCAACCGCTTCTGCAGCAGCGGGCTGCAGACCATTGCGCTGGCGGCGCAACGCATCATCGCGGGCGAAGGCGACATCTACATCGGCGGCGGCGTGGAAAGCATCAGCTGCGTCCAGCAGGAAGCCAATACGCACATGCTGCGCGACCCGGCTCTGGAAAAGAGCAAGCCCGAGATCTACTGGAACATGCTGCAGACGGCCGAGCAGGTGGCCAAGCGCTACCACATCAGCCGTGAGCGCATGGACCAGTACGGCGCAGGCAGCCAGCAGCGTGCCACGGCCGCGCTGGAAGCGGGCCTGTTCAAGGACGAGATTGCCGCCATCACCGTGACGGCCGGTGTGGCCGACCCGGTGATGGGCCTGCGCAGCAAGGAAGTCACCGTCGCCAATGACGAAGGCATACGCGCCGGCACCACCTATGAAGGCATCTGCAACCTGCGCTCGGCCTTGCCGGGCGGCTTGATCACGGCGGGCAACGCCAGCCAGTTTTCAGACGGTGGCGGCGCCTGCGTGGTGATGAACGAGACAGTGGCCGAGCGCAAGGGCCTGAAGCCCCTGGGCCGCTTCCTGGGCTTTGCGGTGGCCGGCTGTGAGCCTGACGAAATGGGCATCGGCCCCGTCTTCGCCGTGCCCAAGGTGCTGAAGCGCCTGGGCCTCACGGTGGCCGATATCGACTTGTGGGAACTGAACGAAGCCTTTGCCGTGCAGGTGCTGTATTGCGCCGACACGCTGGGCATCCCCATGGACCGTTTGAACGTCAACGGTGGCGCCATTGCGGTCGGCCACCCCTATGGCGTCAGCGGCCAGCGCTTGACCGGCCACGCGCTGATCGAAGGCAAGCGCCGCGGTGCCAAGCGCGTCTGCGTCACCATGTGCATAGGTGGTGGCATGGGCGCTGCCGGCATCTTCGAAGTGCTCTGAGCACCGTTGCCATGACCGTGCTGCGCACCCCGGAGGAACGGTTCGCGGCACTGCCGGGCTGGCCCTGGCTGCCGAAGTACACCGAGCATGCGGGCTGCCGCGTGCACTTCATTGACGAAGGGCCGCGCGACGCGGTCACCACGGTGCTGTGCCTGCACGGCAACCCGAGCTGGGCCTACCTGTACCGGCACATGATCCCGGTGTTCCTGGATGCCGGGCTGCGCGTGGTGGCGCCGGACCTGATCGGCTTCGGCCGTTCCGACAAGCCTGCGGAGGAGAGTGCGCACAGCTTCGTGTTCCACCGCGACATGCTGCTGGCCTTTGTCGAACAGCTGGACTTGAAGAACGTGATGCTGGTCTGCCAGGACTGGGGCGGCATCTTCGGCCTGACCCTGCCCATGGCGGCACCGGACCGCTTCACGCGGCTGCTGGTGATGAACACGGGTCTGGGCACCGGGCAGCTGACCGACGGCTTCCGCCAGTGGCGCGCCTACAGCAACAGCCAGCCCGACATGGCCGTGGGCAAACTCTTCAAGCGCGGCAAGGCAGGCATGACCGCCGAAGAAGCCGCGGCCTACGACGCGCCGTTCCCCGACGCCACCTACAAGGCCGCGCTGCGCGCCTTCCCGAACCTGGTACCTGACGGCGAAGACGCCCCCGGCGCCGCCATCAGCCGCGAGGCGCTGGCCTTCTGGCGTGACCGCTGGCAGGGCGACAGCTACATGGCCGTCGGCATGCAGGACCCGGTGCTGGGGCCGCCGGCCATGGCGGCGTTGCGCCAGGTCATCCGCAACTGCCCGCCGCCGCTGGAGGTGGCCGAAGGCGGGCACTTCGTGCAGGAGTGGGGTGTGCCCATCGCAAACGCGGCG
>JANOAM010000701.1:0-2513 GCA_031411215.1 Betaproteobacteria bacterium | reverse complement strand
GTGCGCCACTGGGTGACGCGCCACGTGTCACGGCACCCGCGTGACCTCGCCGCAGCCCTGGCAACCGAGTTCCGCGTCACCCGGGCCGCCGTAGCCCCTGTGCTGCACAGGCTGGAAGGCGAGGCCTTCATCAGCCGGGTGCGCGGCGGCACACGGCCTGAATTTGCGCAAGGCCCCAGCCGCTACCTCGTGTCGAATCACAAGCTGCCCGGGCTTGACGAGTCCGCCGTCTGGGAAACCGAACTGGCGCCGCACCTGGAACTGCCCCCGAACGTGGCCAACATCATTCACTACGGCGTGACGGAAATGGTCAACAACGCCAATGACCATTCGTCAGGCACGCAGCTCACCTTGCGTTGTGCGGTGGCGGCCAGCATGGTCTACCTTTGGGTGCTCGACGATGGAGAAGGTCTGTTCGAGCACATGCGCCGCGTGCTGGAATTGCCAGACCGGCGCCTGGCGGTACTGGAACTCTCCAAGGGCCGGGTGACCACGGACCCGGCACGCCACACCGGCGAGGGCATCTTCTTCACCTCGCGCACGTTCTCCCGTTTCCGGATACGCGCGAACGGCCTGAGCTACGAGCGGCGCAACCGAGAACTGGACCCTGCCCAGCCTGCACGGCAACTGCCCGTGATAGGTCTGCCCGACGACGACAAGCCGGACGAGCACCTTCGCGGCACCCGCGTCACCATGGCGCTCCACACCGAAACATCTGCGCAATTGCGTGAGGTCTTTGCGCGCTACACCACGCGCGCGCCGGACGACCTCAGCTTTGACCGCACGGTGGTGCCCGTACGCCTGGCACGCATAGGGCAAGAACAGTTGCTTTCGCGGTCTCAGGCCAAACGGTTGCTGTCCGGCCTGGACCGTTTCCGGCGCATCGAGCTGGACTTCGAGACCATTGCCGAAATAGGCCAGGCCTTTGCCGACGAAGTTTTTCGTGTCTGGGCTCGTGATCACCCGGCGATTGAGTTGCTGGCACTCAACACGAACCCCCAGGTCGCGGCCATGGTCCGCCGCGTGAGCGGCCAGCCGCCTACCTGAAGAGAGCCGGCGCGGTACGCCGCGCTTCAGGCCGCCAGCATCAGTTTCAAGAACCGCCCCGTGTGGCTGCCCTCGCAAGCCGCCACGTCTTCTGGCGACCCCGCCACCACCACCTGCCCGCCGCCGGCCCCGCCTTCCGGCCCCATGTCGATGACCCAGTCGGCCGTCTTGATGACGTCCAGGTTGTGCTCGATGACCACGATGGTGTTGCCCGCGTCGCGCAGCTGGTGCAGCACCTTCAAGAGCAGGCCCACGTCGTGGAAGTGCAGGCCCGTGGTGGGCTCGTCCAGGATGTACAGCGTGCGTCCCGTGTCCCGCTTGCTGAGTTCCAGCGCCAGCTTCACACGCTGCGCTTCGCCGCCGCTGAGCGTGGTCGCGGCCTGGCCCAGGCGGATGTAGCCCAGGCCCACGTCCAGCAAGGTTTGCAGCTTGCGCGCCAGGTTGGGCACGGCCTGGAAGAACTTGTAGGCGTCCTCCACCGTGAGTTCCAGCACCTGGGTGATGTTCTTGCCCTTGTAGAGAATCTCCAGCGTCTCGCGGTTGTAGCGCGCGCCGTGGCACACATCGCAAGGCACATATACGTCGGGCAGGAAGTGCATCTCCACCTTGATGACGCCGTCGCCTTCGCAGCTTTCGCAGCGGCCACCGCCGCTGGCGGCGCTGACGTTGAAGCTGAAGCGGCCCGCACCGTAACCCCGTTCGCGCGCGGTGGGCACTTCGGCGAACAACTCGCGTATCGGCGTGAACAGCCCCGTGTAGGTGGCCGGGTTGCTGCGTGGCGTGCGGCCTATGGGGCTCTGGTCGACGTTGATGACCTTGTCGAAATGCTCCAGGCCGTCGATGCGCTCATACGCCGACGGCTCGGCATGGCTCTGGTAGAGCTTGCGTGCGACGGCTGTGTACAGCGTGTCGTTGATCAGCGTGCTCTTGCCGCTGCCGCTGACACCGGTGACGCAGGTGAACAGGCCGACCGGGATGTCGACATTGACGCCGCGGCCATCGGCCCCGCACAGGTTGTTGCCCTTGGCGCCGACGATGGACAGGCGCAGCGGCGCCGAGCCGAAACCACTGGCCGCGCGGCGTTGCTTGGGCACTTCAATGCGCAACACCTGCGACAGGTACTTGCCGGTCAACGAGTCCGGGTTGTCGGCCACCTCCTGCGGCGTGCCCTGTGCCATGACACGGCCGCCGTGCACACCGGCGCCCGGGCCCATGTCCACCACGTGGTCAGCGGAGCGGATCATGTCTTCGTCGTGTTCCACCACCAGCACGCTGTTGCCCAGGTTGCGCAGGTGCTTCAAGGTGCCGATGAGACGTTCGTTGTCGCGCTGGTGCAGGCCGATGCTGGGTTCGTCCAGCACGTACATCACACCGCTCAAGCCACTGCCGATCTGGCTGGCCAGGCGGATGCGCTGGGCCTCGCCACCGCTCAGCGTGTCGGCACCGCGGTCCAGGCTCAGGTAGTT
>JANOAM010000700.1:0-8811 GCA_031411215.1 Betaproteobacteria bacterium | reverse complement strand
TGTGCACGCCCGAATTTGCAGCAACAGGACCGTCGAAGACCCAGTCGGGCAGCGGTGCCTGGCTCAGCGCCTTGCCTTCGTCGATGTCGGCCTTGACCCAGCCGGCCACCTGCTGCCAGCCGGCTTCCTGCCACAGCTCGAACGGGCCGTGTTTGGTGCCGAAGCCCCAGCGCATCGCGAAGTCCACGTCACGCGCGCTGTCGGCTATTGCTTCCAGGTGCACGGCCGCATAGTGGAACGCGTCACGCAGGATCGCCCACAGGAACTGGGCCTGCGGGTTGCTGCTCTCGCGCAGCAGCTTCAGGCGTTCCGCCACCGGCTTCTTGAGCATGCGGTCGACGATGGGGTCGGCCTTGCCACCGGCGGGCACGTAGTCACCTTTCCCTCCATTGGCCCCGGGGTCCAGGCGCAGGATGTCCTTGCCCACCTTCTTGTAGAAGCCAGCGCCGGTCTTCTGGCCCAAAGCGCCCTGCTCCATCAAGCGCGCCAGCACGGGCGGCGTGGCGTAGCTGGGGAAGAACGGATCGTCTGCCAGGTTGTCCTGCAGCGTCTTGATGACATGGGCCATGGTGTCCAGGCCCACCACGTCGGCGGTGCGGAAGGTGCCGCTGCTGGCCCGGCCCAGCTTCTTGCCGGTGAGGTCGTCGACCACGTCGTAGGACAGGCCGAAGGTCTCGGCTTCCTTGATGGTGGCCAGCATGCCGGCAATGCCCACGCGGTTGGCCACGAAGTTGGGCGTGTCCTTGGCGCGCACCACGCTCTTGCCGAGTGCGGTGGTCACGAAGGACTCCAGCCGGTCCAGCACCTGCGGGTTCGTCGTCGGCGTATTGATCAACTCCACCAGCGCCATATAACGCGGCGGATTGAAGAAGTGGATGCCGCAGAAGCGCGGCTTGATTTCTTCCGGCAGCGCTTCGCTCAACTTGGTGATGGACAAGCCGCTGGTGTTGCTGGCCACGATGGCATGTGGCGCCAGCGCCGGCGCGATGCGCTTGTACAGGTCCAGCTTCCAGTCCATGCGCTCGGCGATGGCCTCAATGATGAGGTCGCACTCACCCAGCAAGGCCAGGTGCTCTACGTAGTTGGCCTGCTGGATCAGCGCGGCGTCTTCCACGATGCCCAGCGGCGCGGGCTTGAGCTTCTTCAGGCCTTCAATGGCCTTGCTGACGATGCCGTTCTTGGGGCCTTCCTTGGCGGGCAGGTCGAACAACACGACCGGCACCTTGCAGTTGACCAGGTGGGCGGCGATTTGCGCGCCCATGACGCCAGCGCCGAGCACGGCCACCTTGCGGACGGGGAAACGGTTCATGAAATCTCCCATGACTCTTTATTCAACCCGGATCCAGGTCTGGTTCCGGTAGAAGGGGCCGATGTAGCCACGCACTTCCAGCTTCTTGCCACCCTCCAGCGGCTTCAGGCGCACTTTGTAGACCTTGCCGTTGTCGGGGTCGGTGATATCGCCGCTGTCAAAGACTTCCTTGTCGTCGGCACTCTGCTTGACGTTGCGGATCAGTGTCAGGCCCAGCAGCGGCTTGCCCTTGCGGTCGTCGGTGCAGTTGTCGCAGACATCGGTTGGCTTGGCCTCGGGGTCCAGGCGCTTGTCGATACGGCCCGTGTAGACCCCACCCGATTCGGTGATGCGGATGAGCGAGCGTTCCTTGCCCGTCTTGTCGTCGATGGTCTTCCACAGCCCCGTGGGCGTGGCCTGCGCGAAGGCCGCGCTTGCGGCCAGGAACAGGCCCAGAGCCAGCAGTTTCTTCATCGTCATCTCCTGTTGTGTGTTCGTATGCGTATGGGGCTTGAGCCGGTGACTCTAGAACAGCGCCTCGTCCATGGCCATCAGCGGCGCCATGCCTGCACGCGCCGTGCGGATGAGCCCCGCCGTTTCCGGCAGCAGCTTGGCAAAGTAGAAACGCGCGGTGTGCAACTTGGCGTTGTAGAACGTGTCACCGCTGCCCTGCTTGGCCAGTGCGATCTTGGCGCTGCGGGCAAAGAAGTAGGCAAACACCAGGTGGCCGCAGACACGCAGGTAGTCCACCGCGGCAGCGCCCACTTCGTCGGCATTGCCAAAGGCCTTCATGCCCAGTTCGGTGGTCAGCTTGGTGACCTTGTCGCCCAGGTCGGCCAGCGGGTTGACGAACTCCTGCATGGCTTCGTCGGTGCCGTTGTCTTCAATGAAGGTGGCCACCAGCTTGCCGAACTTCTTCAGCTTGGCGCCGTTGTCACCCAGCACCTTGCGGCCCAGCAGGTCCAGGCTCTGGATGGTGTTGGTGCCCTCGTAAATCATGTTGATGCGGGCATCACGCACGTACTGCTCCATGCCCCATTCCTTGATGTAGCCGTGGCCGCCGTACACCTGCATGCAGTGGCTGGTGGCCAACCAAGCGTTGTCGGTGAGGAAGGCCTTGATGATGGGCGTCAGCAGCGCCACCAGGTCGGCGGCTTCCTTGCGCTCGTCTTCGTCGTCGCTGGACAGTTCCTTGTCGATGAGCAGCGCGGTGTAGATGCCCAGGGCGCGCCCACCTTCGGCGTAGGCGCGTGCGGTGAGCAGCATCTTGCGCACGTCCGGGTGCACGATGATGGTGTCGGCCGGCTGCGTGGGCATCTTGGGCCCGGACAGGCTGCGCATCTGGATGCGGTCCTTGGCGTAGGCCACGGCGTTCTGGTAGGCCACTTCCGTCAGCCCCACCGACTGGTTGCCCACGCCCAGGCGCGCGGCATTCATCATCACGAACATGGCCGCCAGGCCCTTGTTGGGCTGGCCCACCAAGGTGCCCGTGGCGCCGTCCAGCATGATCTGGCAGGTGGCGTTGCCGTTGATGCCCATCTTGTGTTCGATGGCGTTGCAGAAGATGCCGTTGCGTTCGCCCAAGGAACCGTCTGCGTTGACATGGAACTTGGACACCGCGAACAGGCTGATGCCCTTGCTGCCCTCGGGCGCGCCCGGCAGGCGGGCCAGCACCAGGTGCACGATGTTGGCGGCCATGTCGTGTTCACCGGCGCTGATGAAGATCTTCTGGCCGCTGATCTTGTAGCTGCCATCCGCTTGCGATTCGGCCTTGGTGCGCAGCAGGCCCAGGTCCGTGCCGCAGTGCGGTTCGGTCAGGCACATGGTGCCGGTCCATTCGCCGCTGGTCAGCTTGGGCAGGAAGGTGGCCTTCTGCGTGTCGGTGCCGTGGGCACGGATGCACTCGTAGGCCGCGTGTGACAGGCCCGGGTACATGGTCCAGGCCTGGTTGGCGCTGTTGAGCATCTCGTAGACGCAGTGGTTCACCACGATGGGCAGGCCCTGGCCGCCGAACGCCGGGTCTGCGGCCGCAGCGGGCCAGCCACCTTCCACGTACTGCGCGTAGGCTTCCTTGTAGCCCTTGGGGGGGCGCACCTCGTGCGTGGCCTTGTCGTGTGTGCAACCTTCCTGGTCGCCGCTCAGATTCAAGGGGAACAGCACTTCGGACGCGAACTTGCCGCCCTCTTCCAGCACGGCGTTGATGGTGTCGGCGTCCACGTCGGCATGGCGCGGCAGCATCTTCAATTCGTCGGCGACGCCCAGCAGTTCGTGCAGAACGAAGTGCATGTCGCGCAGCGGCGGGTTGTATTGGGGCATGAGGTGGGCTCCTGGGAGTCAGGTGAACAGAAAAGGGGTCAGCGCTTGGCCTTGTTGCGCGCTGCGGGCTTGGCTGGCGGGATGGGCATGGCGCTCTCGGCGGCCGGCAGCGCGTAATACGACAGCGTGCGTTCGAAGCCGGCACGCGCACGGTCCAGCGCGCCGGGGTTGCGCAGGAAGCGTGCGTCGTGGTGCAGTGCCAGGATCAGGCCGTGGATTTCGAACAGCATCTGGGTGGCGTCGGTCTCCGGGCGCAGGTCGCCCGCGTCGATCGCGATGTGGATGGCCTTTTCCAGCGCGGCCTGCCAGGCGCGGACCATGCCGGCCAGCGCGTCGCGCACGGGGCCGGGGCGGTCGTCAAATTCCACCGCGCCGCTGATGTAGATGCAGCCGGAGTCGATCTCTACCGACACGCGGCGCACCCAGCGTTCAAACAGCGCGCGCAGGCGCGGCAGGCCACGTGCTTCGTTGATGGCGGGGAAGAAGACCTCTTCCTCGAAACGCGCGTGGTATTCGCAGATGACGCTGATCTGCAGTTCCTCGCGCGAACCGAAGTGCGCAAAGACGCCCGACTTGCTCATCTGCGTGACTTCGGCCAGCGCGCCGATGCTGAGACCTTCCAGCCCCATGTGCGACGCCAGTCCCAGCGCCGCGTCCAGGATGGCCGCCCGGGTCTGCTGGCCCTTCTGCATGGGCTTGGCCGTGCCGCGCACGGTGACGGCGGCAGCAGAAGGCTCGGGCTGGGTGTGGGTGCTCACGGGTGGCGGAAGAGAGAAAAGAACGGTCGTTCTATTTTGCAGAGTTCCCGCCACCACTGCGGTGCAATAAGAGGGGAATTTCTAGGGTGTCTCTCCTAGATGCGCCCTCACACAGCAAATTGCGGGTTTACCCGCAAACACAGCGCCAAGGCCCCTGTCATGGACCGACCCCACTTCATCAGGTACGCTCTATGCATGGACGTCTTGCAGCTCGATGTATCGGGCCGCCCCCAGGCGTGGATCAGCCCACGTGAGGCGGCTGTCCTTTATGCCAGTGATGCCATTGCCTGGACACTGGGCGACACCTTCCAGGTGCTGCGTGGCGGCGTGCAGCGGCTGACCGGCGTGCAGAGCCGCATCGAAGTGCACCCCATCGTCGCTGTGCGCGGCGCCGTCCCCAGCCGCGCTTGGCGCACGACACCTGGCCTGTCAAACCCCAAGCTGTTTTCACGCGACCGCCAGGTCTGCGCCTACTGCGGCGGGCGTTTCCATTTCGATGAACTGACGCGTGAGCACATCGTGCCGGTGTCCCGCGGTGGGCTCGACACCTGGATGAACTGCATCACTGCCTGCCGCGCCTGCAATGGCCACAAGGGCAACCGCCTGCCCGAAGAAGCGCACATGAGCCTGCTGTATCTGCCCTACGTGCCCAGCCTGCATGAGGACATGATCCTGCGCGGCCGGCGCATCGTCAGCGACCAGATGGACTTCCTGCTGGCCAGCGTGCCACGCAGTTCGCGCCTGCACGCCTGAGCGTTGCCGCCCGTGATGAGCGTCAGGCCACCTTGGGAGTGGCGCGTGCCGCCAGCGCGGCCAGATCCACGATGGGTGCATTGCCCGTAGGCAACAGCGGAAAGCCTTCGAAGGCAATCGGCCGGCCCCAGGATTCATGCATCAGCGGTGCGTCCTTGGGCTGCGCGGCGCGCTTGAGCGCGGCGGCCAACGCAGGCGCTTCGGCGGCGTCCTTCAGCACCACCACTTTGGCGCGGAAGCCCTTGCCGGGCCGGCGTCCTGCATGCACCGCGGCGATGATGCCTTTGTTGGTGCTGGGGAATTTCTCGCCCACCCACCAGACCTTGGCCAGCGGGCCCAGGCGCACGGTGTAGACGCCCACCTGCAGGCCCTTGGCGCTGGCGTAGTCCAGCAGCACGTCGGCAACACGCTGGCCGCGCTTGCTGTCGAATTCGTCGAGCTCGTTGCTCTCCCGCGCAGTGGCGTCACGCAGCGGGGTGGGCGCGGTTGGGGCTTCGCGCTCGGCCCGGAAGCCGTACTTGGAGCGGCTGGCGCGCCGGTAGCGCCAGATGATGATCGCCAACCCCAGCAACACCAGCACCGCAAAAGCCACGGCTGCTGCGACGTAGAGCTTGTTGGATGCCAGCTGCGCCAGGTATTTCATCGTGTAGGTTTGTCCCGTTGTGGGGCATCAGGGCAGGGCCTCATGCCAGCGGTGCGGGAATTATGGCGCGCAGGTGCGGCACACCGGCGCGCTGCGCGCCTGGCCACCCGAAGGTGGGACCGGGCCGGCGCTACAGACCCAGCACCAGCCGCGGCGACCTGGCACGCGAACAGCAGGGCAGGAACTGGTCGTTGGCGGCCTGCTCCTCGGGCAGCAGGTACTGGTCGCGGTGGTCCGGCACACCGTCGATCACGCGCGTGAGGCAGGTGCCGCACACGCCCTGTTCGCAGGAGCTGGGGATGTCGATGCCCGCCGCGCAGAGAGCCTGCAAGACGGATTGATCCGCGCGTATGGGGATCAGCCGGCCGCTGCTGGCAATCTGGACTTCGAAGGCGCCGTCACCAGCTTGCGTGGCCGGCTCGGCGCTGAACCGTTCCAGGTGCACATGGTCCTGCAGCCAGCCGGCCCGTGCGGCCGCGGCCAGCACCGCGTCCATGAAGCCCGAAGGCCCGCACACATAGAGATGCTGCCCTGACGCGGGTGTGGCCAGCAGCGCCTGCAGGTTCAGGCGCTGCGCTGTGGGACCGTCGTCCACATGCAGATGCACACGCGCCGCGAACGGCGCCTGCGCCAGGCGTTGCGCGAAGGCCAGCCGCTCCTGCGAACGCGCGGCGTAGTGCAGTTCGAAGTCCGCGCCGGCAGCTGACAGCGTCTCGGCCATGCTGAGCAGCGGTGTCACGCCAATGCCACCGGCCAGCAGCAGGTGCCGGGCCGCGTCCGGCGCCAACGCAAACTGATTTTTGGGCGGGCGGATCTCCAGCGTCATGCCTTCCTGCACCGCGTCGTGCATGGACTGCGAACCGCCCCGCGAACTGGGCTCCTTCAGCACGGCGATCTGGTAGCGATGGGTGTCCGCCGCGCTGTTGCACAGCGAGTACGGGCGCGCCAGGCCGGGCCGCACGAAGGGCAGTTGCACCTCCACATGCGCGCCCGCCGCAAAGGGCGGCAGCGCGGCGCCGTCTTCGGCCACCAGTTCAAAGCTGCAGATGCCTTCGGCCTCGACGGTCTTGCGCGCGACACGTACGCGCAACAGCGCAGGCGCTTGCGGAGCGGGCGTTCCCATGAACTCAGACCCCCTGCGGCTGAACGGTTTCGGCCGCGATCACGCGGTCGATGATCTTGCGCGCCGCCACACCACCGGCGTCGATGTTCAGCTTCAGCACCTCACGCCCCGGCCACAGCGTCAGGTTGGACTGCTGGCGTTCCAGCATCTCCATGTCCTCAGAAAAGATCTTGCCCTGGCCGTCACGGATCTGCGCCGTCAGCGCCTTGTCCTCGGGGCGGAACTTGCGTGCCATGCCCCAGAAGTACCACATGGCGGTCTCGGTCTCGGGCGTGATGAAGTCGACCACGATGCTGGAGGACTTCTTCTCCGGCGGCGCGTCATAACCACCCTGGCCGGCCAATGCCACGCCCACTTCGATCATCACGTGGCTGGGCGGGCTGAAGCGGCAGATCTGCCAGCGGTCCACCAACTGGTCGTCGGGCAGGCCGTTGGCGCGCAGCGCCATGCGCCAGAACGGTGGCGCGTGAATGCCGTTCATGAAGCGGCTGGTGACGGCGTGATCGCCTTCGATGGTGGTCTTGCAGGGCGTCTCGTCGATCTCCGGCTGGCCGATGCTGGTGGCGTGCACGTAGGTCTCGTGCGTCAGGTCCATCAGGTTGTCGACCATCAGCCGGTAGTCGGCCTTCACGTGGTAGAGGCCACCGCCGTAGGCCCATTCGGGGTTGTTCGCCCAGGGCAGCACGGGCAGCTTGTCGTTGGAGGCCAGGGCGGAATCGCCGGGCCAGACCCAGATGAATCCCGCATGCTCGGCCACCGGGTAGCTGCGGATAGCCGGGAAGCCGCGCACGCGCTGACCGGGCATGGCGATGGTCTTGCCGTCGCAGCCCATCTCCAGGCCGTGGTAGCCGCAGACCAGCTTGCCTTCCACCACCCGCCCCAGCGACAGCGGCGCACCGCGGTGCGGACACCAGTCCTGCAGCGCAGCGGGCGTGCCGTCAGGCCCGCGGTAGAAGACGATGCGCTCGCCACAAACCGTGCGGCCCAACGGTTTGGCGTCAATCTCGTCGGGGGTGGCGGCGACATACCAGGCGTTGCGTGGGAACATTGCTTGCCTCACTCCATTGGATCCAATGATTGGATCCAATTTTGAGATATTGCGGTCAATAAATCAAGAAAATCGCCATCAATGGATCCCAAAGAACCCAAGACCACCGATTCTGCCAGCGTCGTGGCGACACTGCGCAAGCTCATCATCGACGGCCAGCACCCGGCCGGGACGCGACTGGCGGAGATCGCGGTGGCCGAGGCGTTGGGGGTGTCGCGCACGCCGGTGCGCCTGGCCTTCCGCACGCTGGAACAGGAAGGGCTTCTGCAGAAAGCCGGCGCACGCGGTTTTGTCGTGCGCGAGTTTTCAGAAGCCGATGTGCTGTGTGCCGTGGAAGTGCGCGGCGCGCTGGAAGGCCTGGCAGCACGACGCCTGGCCGAACGTGGCCTGAGCCCGGCACAGCGCGTGCTGCTGCAGGCGGCGCTGGACGAAGGTGAACAGGTGCTGGCGGCCGGCACGCTCAGCGAAGAAGGCATAGGCGCCTGGAGCGCCGTCAACGAACGCTTTCACCGCGCCATCGTCGAAGGCACCGACAGCCGCGTCATCGCCGACGCCATCGCGCGCAACAACCACCTGCCCTTCGCGTCCGCCGATTCCATCGTCATCGACAAGACGGCGCTGGACCGTGAATACCGCAAGCTGCGCATGGCGCAGATGCAGCACATCCTGGTCTTTGATGCGTTGGTGGCCGGTGAAGGCGCACGGGTGGAGATGCTGATGCGCGAACACGCCTGGATAGGCTTTCGCTACGGCAAGCTCTTCGGGCTGGCTGCGCCTGTGCTGCTGGAGGCAACCGCGCCGCGCGGTTGATGGCCCAGCCTGTTTGCTGGGCATTTGGTAGGCCGTGTTGGGCTCGAACCAACGACCAAAGGATTATGAGTC
>JANOAM010000699.1:0-2042 GCA_031411215.1 Betaproteobacteria bacterium | reverse complement strand
GAACTCGCGCGCCCACACGGCATTGGCCGCGCCGCGTGTGATGCGCGCAAACACCGGCACGTTGAAGATGCCGATGGCCACGATGCTCATCACCAGGCCGGGGCCGTAGATGGCCGTCAGCATGATGGCCGACAGCAGCGCCGGGAAGGCGAAGGTGAAGTCGCTGGCGCGCATGATCACTTCTTCCAGCCACAGCCGCCCGTTGGCTCGTGATGCTGCCGCCACGCAGCCCAGGGCGACGCCGGTGGACAGGCCGATGCCGACCGCGATGAGCCCGACCACGATGCTGTTCTGCGCGCCCACCAGCAGCAGGCTCAGGATGTCGCGGCCCAGCTGGTCGGTGCCCAGCCAGTGTGACAAGGTCGGGGCTTTGAGCTTCAGCGGGATGTCGATTTCGGCGGTGGGCCAGGGCGTCCACACCAGCGACAGTGCGGCAGCCAGCACCAGCACTGCCGTCAGCACAAAGCCGACGGCAAAGCTCTTGTGGCGCATGGCGCGGGCGACAGCGTTCATTGCGTGCGCAGCCGGGGGTCGATGACGGCGTAAAGCACGTCCACCACGAAGTTGACCAGCACGACCACGCCCGCCAGCAGCATCACCACGTCACGCACGACGATGAGGTCGCGGTTGCTGATGGCCTGGAACACCAGGCGGCCTATGCCCGGCAGCACGAAGACGTTTTCGACCACGATGGTGCCGGTGATGAGGTTGGCAAACTGCAGCCCGGCGACGGTCAGCACCGGGATCATCGCGTTGCGCAGCACGTGCCGCCACAGCGCCTGGCGGCGGCTCAGGCCCTTGGCGCGCGCGGTGCGCACGAAGTCTTCACGCATGACATCCAGTACCGCAGAACGTGTCACACGCGCCAGGATGGCGGCCTGCACCAGGGCCAGCGCAATGGCCGGCAGGATCAGCGCTTTCAGGCCTTCCCACGGTCCGCCGCCATCGTCTTCGGTCCAGCCCGGGAAACCGCCCGCGCTGACCCATTGCAGGTGCACGGCAAAGACCAGGATCAGCAGGATGGCGAACCAGAAGTTGGGAATGGCGATGCCCACCTGGCTGGCCGCCATGACGCCCACGTCGCCCAGCTTGTTGTGGCGCGACGCGGCATAGAGGCCCAGGCTCAAGGCCAGCACGACGGTCAACGCCATGGCCATCAGCGCCAGCGGCAGCGTGACACGCAGGCGCTCTCCTATCAAATCGGCTGTGGGTGTGTCGTAGCTGATGCTGTGGGCCGTCTGGCCTTGCAGCAGGCCGCCCACCCAGTGCAGGTAGCGCGTGAAAGCCGGTTGGTCCAGGCCCAGCTTGGCGTTCAATGCAGACAGCGCTTCCGGCGTGGCCGTGTCGCCCAGGATCACTTCGGCGGCGTTGCCGGGCAGCAGTTCCAGCACCACGAAGACCAGCACCGACGCCACGGCCAGGGTGGCCAGGAAGGTGAAGAGGCGCTTGGCCAGAAAGGGACCGAAAGACTGCATGTGGCAAATATGATGCCCTATTGACTGGGCACTGCTGCAGGAGGCCAAGATGGGTAAGCACATGGACAAGGACGTTGGCTTCGACGCGTCCCAGGTCTTCATCGCCGGCCAGTGGCGTGCGTGTGCGTCGGGCCGCACGCTGCCGCTGCTGGACCCGTCGGATGGCGAGTTGCTGACCCACATCGCCCGTGGCAGCGCGCAAGACGTGGACGCCGCTGTGCAGGCTGCACAAAGCTCCCTGGACGGCGCCTGGGGCGTGCTGACCGCAGCGGAGCGTGGCCGCATCCTGCTGAAGATGAGCGCCATCGTTCTGCAGCAGGCAGACGAGTTGGCCCGTCTGGAAGCGCTGGACGTGGGCAAGCCCGTCAAGCAGGGCCGCGCCGACGCGGTGGCGCTGGCGCGCTACCTGGAGTTCTACGGCGGCGCGGCCGACAAGGTGATGGGCCAGACGATTCCCTTCGCCAACGGCTACACCGCGTTTTCCATCCGCGAACCGCATGGCGTCACCGCGCACATCGTGCCCTGGAACTACCCCATGCAGATCATCGGCCGCAGCGTGGGCGCGGC
>JANOAM010000698.1:0-1585 GCA_031411215.1 Betaproteobacteria bacterium | reverse complement strand
TGAGCAGGCCGATGGCAGCCAGCGTGGCACACAAAGCAAAGCGTCTGTTCATCAGGTGTCTCCTCAATCCGTTGTGGATGTCCGGCGGCGATTCTTGGCCGTAGTCACCACACTGACAAGGAAGGACAACCCGGCCCCGGGCAAAGGCCCAGTCCAGCTGAGGCGGCGTGGCAAGGAGCGGGACACCATTGAGCGACGGCAAAACAGCCTGCTGCGACGCAACAAGAGCGCGCGCCCCCCGACAAGGCCCGCTCAGGCACGGGCCCGCTGCGCCAGAAGCTACCGGGTCTGGCCTGCGTCCGTCCAGCCGCCACCCAGCACGCGGTACAACTGCGCCTGGCTCTGCGCCAGTTGCGCCTGCACCTGCACCAGCGCCTGCTGCGCGGCCAGCAGCGAACGTTGCGTGTCCAGCCATTCCAGCTGGCCAGCGGCGCCGTTGCGGTAGCGCAGGTCGGCCAGGCGCGTGCGTTCCGCTTCAGCCTGGGTCAGGCGCTGCTGCGCGGCCAACTGTTCGGCCAAGCCGCTGCGGTTGGCCAGCGCGTCCGCCACTTCGCGGAAAGCTGTCTGCACCGCCTTTTCGTACTGCGCCACCGCAATGTCACGGTTGATGTTGGCGATCTTCAGGTTGGCCTGGTTGCGGCCTGCGTCAAAGACAGTGGCCAGCACGCTGGGCGCAAAGCTCCAGGCCCAGGTGCCGGCCTGGAACAGACCGCTCAGCTGCGTGCTGGCGCTGCCCAGGCTGCCGGTAAGGGAAATACGCGGGAAGAAGGCTGCACGCGCCGCGCCGATGTTGGCGTTGGCGGCGATCAGCAGCTGTTCCGCCTGGCGCACATCGGGCCTGCGCAGCAGCACGTCGGAAGGCAGGCCTGCCTGCAGTTCGGGCATGCCGGCTGACGCCCGCAAGGGCAGTGCGGCGGGCGCGTCCGTCGGCAGCGCCTGGCCCAGCAAGAGCTGCAAGGCGTTTTCGTCCAGCGCACGCTGGCGCCGGGTCTGCGCCAGACTCACTCGCGCCTGCTCCACCAGCGTCTCGGCCTGGCGCAGGTCGGGCGCGGCGCTGGCGCCGTTGTCAAAGCGCAGCTTGACCAGCTTGTACGACGCCTCGCGCGAAACCAGCGTGTCCTGCGTGACCTGCAGCAGTTCGTCGTCGGCCTGCAGGGCCAGGTGCGCGGACGCGACCGATCCCACCAATGCCATCTGCACCGCCTTGCGTGCTTCTTCGGTGGCCAGCAACTGGGCCGCAGCCACGTTGCTGAGGCTCTTGAGCCGCCCCCACAGGTCGGCCTCATAACCGGTGACCTGCACGCCAGCCGAGTACAGACTGTTGATGCCGCCACGGCCCGTGGGCGATCGTGACGCCGTGAAGCCCGCCGACACCGTGGGCCAGCGGTCGGCGTCACGCACGGTGAGCGTGGCGCGCGCCGCGTCGATGTTGAGCACGGCCACACGCAGGTCGCGGTTGTTCTGCAGCGCCAGCGTGATGAGGCGCTTCAGGCGTTCGTCACCGAAGAAGCTCTGCCAGTCCAGGTCGTAGGCCACGGCGGCGGACGCCACTGCGGGCGTCGCCGGGAAGGCCGGCGGCACCGGT
>JANOAM010000697.1:0-2636 GCA_031411215.1 Betaproteobacteria bacterium | reverse complement strand
CCTGGTGCACCGCCGCTGACTGGGCCAGGAACATCGCGGCCTTCAGGTTGACCTGCACGATCTCGTCGAAAGCCTCTTCGGTCACCTGCGCCAGCCGTTCTTCGCGCTGCATGCCGATGCAGTTGACCAGCAGGTCCAGGTGGCCAAAGTGCTGCGCCACGCTGTCCACCGAGCGCCGGATGTCGCCGACCTCGTGGGCGTCCATCGTGAGGCCCAAGGCGTCGTGGCCCGCCGCCTGCAACGCGCTGGCCAAGGCTTGCGCCTTGGCCGCGTCGCGCCCCGACACGGCCACCCGGGCGCCGGCCCGGGCCAGACCCCAGGCCAGCGCACGGCCGATGTCGCCGTAGCCGCCGGGCAGGTAGGCAACACGCCCTGTCAGGTCGAAGGGGTTGGTGGGCATCGTGGGTTCACTCATCGTCTCAGTCCATGTGCAGGCCACCGTTGAGATCGATCATCTCGCCGGTGATGAAGCCGGACAGCGGCGACACGAGGAAGCTCACGACATGCGCGAACTCCTCGGGTTCGCAGAAGCGCCCGACGGGGATTTGCTGCAGCAGCGCCTGGCGCTGCGCTTCGTTCAACTGCTCGGTGACCATGGGCGTGCGCACGTAGGCCGGCGCGATGGCATTGGCGGTGACGCCGTGGCGCGCCAGTTCGCGCGCCAGTGAGAAGGTCAGTGCGGCCAGCGCGCCCTTGGACACCGAATAGGCCATGCCCGCCGTCAGCCCACCGGTCTTGCTGGCGAGCGAGCCGATGTTGACGATGCGGCCCCAGCCGGCGGCTTTCATGCCCGGCACCACGGCCTGGGCCCAGTGCATGGCGCCGTCCAGGTTGACGGCCATCACCTGCCGCCATTCGGCCAGCGTCATCTCCAGGAACTTGTGGTTGGACAGCACACCGGCGTTGTTGACCAGCACCGCCACCGGTCCCAACGCCTCGTGCACGGCGGCATGGGCACGCGCCACGTCGTCGGCACTGCGGATGTCGCAGGGCACCGCCAGCACCCGCGGGCCGTGTTCCGTCTGCAGTGCGTCCAGGGCTGCTGCATTCACGTCGACCAGCGCCACGCGGCAGCCGTCCGCCAGCAGCGCGGCCACCACCGCACGCCCCATGGTGCCGCCCGCACCGGTGACGACGGCGACTTTGTCCTGCAGGTTTTGCATGTTCTGCATGCTCAGGTGTCCAGCACGCTCTTGCGGCCGAACAGGCCACGGGCGCGCAGGGTGACAACGGCGATGAACAACAGGTACATGGACATCAGCGACCACTCCGACGCAAAGGCCGCGCTCAAGCCCACCACCATGCCGACCAGCAGCCCGGCGATCACCGCGCCCCACAGCGAGCCCACGCCGCCCAGCACGATGACCAGGAAGGCCGGCACCACGGCGTCCACACCCACCTGCGGCCGTATGCCCCAGATGGGCGCCATCACCACGCCGGCCAAGGCCGCCAGCGCCACGCCCAAGGCAAACACTGCAGAGCGCAGGCGGCCCAGGTTGATACCCAGCGCACGCACCATCTCGCTGTCGTGTGCGCCGGCCTTGATGATGGCGCCGTAGGGCGTCTTCTCCAGGAACACCCAGAGCGCCGCAATGGCGACGATGGCAAAAGCGCTGGCGTAGAAGCGGTAGGTCGAATAGATCAGGTCGCCAACCAGGAAGGCGCCGGAGATCGCCGCCGGCAGCGGCAGCTGCTGCTCGTTGCTGCCCCAGACCAGGCGTATGCCTTCTTCGATCACCAGCGCCGCACCAAAGGTCAGCAGCAGACCGTAGAGCGGGTCACGCCCATAGGTGCGGCGCAGGCACAGCTCCAGCACCAGCCCGAACAGGCCCACCAGCACCGGCGCCAGGAACAGCGCCAGTGCGTAGCGCACACCCACCGGCAGCGCCAGGTAGGCCGCCTGCGCTTCCGGGAACCAGCCCAGCTTGGGTGCGGCCACAAACAGCGCCGCGTACATGCCCAGGGCGAACAGCGAGCCGTGCGCCAGGTTGATGGTCTCCATCACACCGACGATGAGCATGAAGCCCAAGGCGATGAGCGCGAACAACAGCCCCAGCGCGAGGCCGTTCACCAGGTAGGGCAGAAGATCAAGCACTCAGCGCTCGTAGCTGGGCGTGGCGTCGTAGGACTCCAGCTTGCACATCTGCGCCGCGCCGGCATCCACCACGTCCTTGGGCTCGCTCTGGGCCATGATCCTGAAGATGTCGTTCTTCTCGGCCGGCGTGTCGTTGTAGCTGGCCAGGTAGATGGTCTGCTGGCAGTGGTGCGTCACCGGGTCGACATAGGCGTCGAAGTGCTGCAGCCGGTCACGCGCGCTCATCTTGCGGCCTTCGAGCTTCTTGATCACCGCCAGGTTATTGGTCGTGCCCGCCTCCTGCACGCAGCGCAGCAGCTCCCGCGTGGCCATGTAGCTGTTGTGGAAGACGTTGCCCGGCACCGCGATGGCCATGCCCGGGAACTGCTTCTGGTAGCTGGCGACAAACTCCTTCACGCCCGGCAGGTCGAGCCGGTAGTACCAGGTGGTGCCGAAGACCCCGAAGATCTGCTCCGGCCCCAGGCCATAGACATCGGGCCAGTCCTGCTGGTTGTTGACCCAGGCCATCTTCTTGTGCAGGCCCAGTTGCACCACCTGCTGG
>JANOAM010000696.1:0-3341 GCA_031411215.1 Betaproteobacteria bacterium | reverse complement strand
CGCAGGATCAGCGCTTCGCCTTGCCCCAGGTCCTTGACCAGGGAGACCTTCTCCGCGTCGTCCAGCACGACACCCACGTAGTCGTGGTAGCCGATCTTCAGGAAGCGCATGGCCGTCTGCGTGATGGGCAGCAGGCCGCATTCCAGCGCGCTGACCGCCATCGAAGCCCAGCTGTGCGTGTGGATCACGCAGGCCACGTCGGGCCGGGCTTCGTGGATGGCGCTGTGGATCACATAACCCGCACGGTTGATGCCGTAGTCCACACCGAAAGCGCTGAAGTCGGGTTTGGCCAGGATCTCGCCGGCCAGGTTCACCTTGATCAGGCTGCTGGCGGTGATCTCTTCGTACATCATCCCGTAGGCGTTGATGAGGAAGGCGCCGTGTTCACCTGGCACATGGCTGCTGATGTGGTTGGCCATCATGTCGCTCATGCCGTAGAGGTCCACCAGGCGGTAGCAGGCGGCCAGGTCGACGCGGGCCTGCCACTCTTGCGCTGTGCAGTGCGGCTGCATAGACGGGATGTTCATGGTCGCTTTTCCTTCTTGATCATTCGGAACCCAGGCGAAGCTTGGTGGGTTGACGCCTTTCGATGGACCATTTCAACAGGGCTGCGGCGCGGTACACACCGTGCGCGAACTTGCCGTAGGGCATGGTGGCAAAGAAGGCCATCACCGCGCCCAGGTGCAGGCACAGCAGCAGCGGCAGGGCGGGTGTGGTTTTCAGCAGGGCCAGGGCCAGGCCACTGGCGCCGGTGAGGAACAGAACCGCGATGAAGCCCAGGTCCATGGTGGTCTGCGTCGGCTCCACATGCTGCGAATGGCGGCGCTGGCGCAGTTGCCACAGGCCCGCGGTGCCCACAACCAGACCGACGCCACCCAGCGTGCCCAGGACCTTGGGCAGGCTGGTCCAGGCATATGGCGCGACCCAACCCAAGGCGTAGTGGTACACCGTGGCTACGCTGGTCGCCGCAAAGCACAGCACAAAGCCGTAGAAGGTGAAGTGGTGGAAGCGGCGGCGTGACTGCGTCCAGGCGTCGTCTTCGTTGTTGCAGCCCTGGCCATGGCCGCCGTCCAGGTATTTGAGCTTCAGCGCGTTGCGCACGGCTTCGCTCAGCGCGGGTGCTGACGACAAGGCCGCATCGGCGGGTGAGACCTCACGCCAGAAACGCGTCACGCCCACACCCAGCGCCAGCACCACAAAAGCGAAGATGGGCGCGAACAGGCTTACCATCAAACCGTGCGGGAACAGCCTGTAGAAGTTGCCGCCGGGCGCCGCGCCCCACAGCGGCCCCTTCATGGCCACGGCCAGCGCCAGGAACAGCGCCAGACTCGCCGTCAGTGCGAGCGCCAGCGTGAGGCCGTTGCGTTGGTACAGCGTGCCCAGCGCCGACGGCCAGGCGAAGTCGGCGTAGGTCTTGGCGCGCACCTTCGCCAGGGCCTGCGGCAGGCTCACCGCAAACTCGTGCGGTGGTGCGTACTGGCAGGCGTGCAGGCAGGCGCCGCAGTTGTGGCACAGGTTGGCGAGATAGTGGATATCGGCGTTGCCGAATTCCAGCCGGCGTGTCATGGCCGGGAACACGGCGCAGAAGCCTTCGCAGTAGCGGCAGGCGTTGCAGATCTGCAGCTGGCGGCCGACCTCGGCTTCGGCCGCACGCACAAGATCCATGATGGGCAACTGGTCACGCAGCATGGGCAAGTCCCTGCTTCAAGGCCGCAGCCGCCGACGCACCGGCGATGCGTCCGAACACCGTGCCTATCGTCATGCCCACGCCCGCCGTGTAGCCCTGGCCCAGCACGTTGCCGGCCATCACCTCGCCGGCCGCGAACAGGTTGGGGCTGGGCTGACTGCCAAAGTGGACGGCAGCGCTTTCGTCCACCTTCAGCCCCAGGTAGGTGAAAGTGACACCCGGTTTGAGCGTGTAGCCGTAGAAGGGCGCTGTGTCTATGGGCCGTGCCCAGTGCGTCTTGGCGGGGGTCAGGCCTTCGGTGTGGCAATCGTCCAGCACGGCGTGGTCGAAGGTGCCGATGCGGCAGGCTGCGTTGTAGTCGCGCACGGTCTGCAGGAACGTTTGTTCGGGCAGGCCCAGCTGGCCTGCCAGTTGCTCCAGCGTGCCGGCCTCTTCGCCTTTGAACACCGGCGGCATGAAACGCCCCACGGCTTTGGCGTCGATCACGCAGTGGCCCAGCTGGCCCGGCTGCTGCGCCACCAGGCGGCCCCAGATGGCGTAGCGTTTGGGCCAGAAGTCCTCGCCCTCGTCATAAAAGCGTTGGCCTTCGCGGTTGACCATGATGCCCAGGCTCACCGCGTCCACGCGGGTGCAGATGCCACCGTCGTACAGCGGCGCGCGTGCGTCTATGGCCACCATGTGGGCTTGTGTGGCGTCGCCGATGCGGTCGGCGCCTTTGTCCAGCAGGTCGCGCAGCAGCACACCCTGGTTGAAGCGTGTACCGCGCACGGCAAACTGGTCGGCCGGCCATTCCCCGCGTTCGTTCTGGCCCCAGGCCTGGCGCAGCCAGTCGCGGTTGGATTCGAAACCGCCGCTGGCCACGACGCACACGCGTGCGGCAACGCGCTCGCCCTTCAGATGCGCGGCCACGAAGCGGCCGCCGCGCAGTTCGATGCGCTCGACGGGCGCGTCGTAGCGCACCTGCACGCCCAGGGCTTCGGCGCTGCGGTAGTAGGCGTTGACCAGGGCCTTGCCACCGCCCATGAAAAAGGCGTTGGTGCGGCTCAGGTGCAGCGTGCCGGACAGGGACGGCTGGAAGTGCACGCCGTGCCGCCGCATCCAGGTGCGCACGTGGTGCGAATCGCGGATGACACGGCGGGCCAGCGCTTCGCTGGTCTTGCCGGCGGTGACCTTCAGCAGGTCCTGCCAGAACTCTTCTTCTGGGTAGGCGTCCGTCAACACGTCCTGCGGCGCGTCGTGCATGCAGCGGATGTTGCGCGTGTGCATGCTGTTGCCACCGCGCCATTCGCGGGGTGCGGCTTCCAGCAGCAGCACACTGGCACCGGCTTCGCGCGCGGTCAACGCAGCACAGAGCGCGGCGTTGCCGCCACCAATGACAAGAACATCGTGCATCTCAGTGCTCCATTGCGCTTCGCTTGACCTGCGCCGTTCGATGCGTTTTTGCTGGGCTATTTGTCTGCTTTCGGCCCGTTGCGGTCGTTCGCGTCGTTGTGGCGGTCGCGTGCGCTTGGGGTGCCCTGCTGCGCTCATGTCCCCCGCCCCAACTTGCTGCGCAAGCCGGGGCTCCTCCTTTACTTCGCTCCGCAGGGCACCCCAATCGCCCGCTCAGGCACCGCTGGTGGCGCGCCTGCATTCGAAACGCCGCAGTGGTGGC
>JANOAM010000695.1:0-2311 GCA_031411215.1 Betaproteobacteria bacterium | reverse complement strand
GTCCGTGATGGACGTGGACCACCAGGCGCTGGCCTCGGCCACCTGTTCTTCGGCGCTCTTGCCACCGTGTTTGTTGCGGTTGGGGTTGGGACTGTTCATGTCATGCGCTCAGATGGCACCGACCTTGCGCAGGTGCTCGATCTCGGCGGTGCTCAGTCCCAGCTGCGTCAGCACGTCCACCGTGTGCTGGCCCAGCAGCGGCGGCGGCAGCTGCACGTCCGGGTCGCCATCGGTCAGCTTGAAGCCGGTGCGCGCGATCGTCAGCGGGCGGTCCACGCCGGGCACCTTGTCCATGGACTTGAGCAACTGGCGGTGCTGCACCTGGGGCAGCGCCAGGGCCTGCGGCACCGTCAGCACGGCGCCTGCAGGAATGCCGATGCTGTTGAAGGTGGTCTCCCACTGCGTGCAGGTGCGGGTGCGCAGCACGGCTTCGATTTCCTCGGTCAATGCGGCGCGGTTGCGCTTGCGGTCTTCGCGCTTGGCAAAACGCGGGTCCGTGGCCAGGGCAGGGCGGTCCAGCGCGACGACCAGCGCTTCGAACTGTTCCTGCTTGTTGGCGGCGATGTTGAGCATGCCGTCGCTGGCGTGGAAAGCGCCGGACGGCGCGGCGGTGAAGTTGTCGTTGCCGTGCGGTTGCGGCTCCACGCCGGCGATCAGGTAGTTCGACACCACCCAGCCCATGGTGGCCAGCACCGAATCCAGCATGGACACGTCGATGAAGCCACCCTGACCGGTGGCCTGCTTGCGCACCAGGGCCGACGAGATGGCGAAGGCCGCCGTCATGCCGGCCAGCGTGTCCGCCACCGGGTAGCCGACCCGCAGCGGCGCGCTTTCGGCGCTGCCGGTGATGCTCATCATGCCGGACAGGCCCTGGATGATCTGGTCGTAGGCCGGCGCGGTTTTCAGCGGCCCGGTCTGGCCAAAGCCCGAGATGGCGCAGTACACCAGCGCCGGGTTCTCGGCCTGCAGGTCGTCATAGGACAGGCCCAGGCGGGCCATCACGCCGGGGCGGAAGTTTTCAATCAGCACGTCGGCCGTGCGCACCAGGCGTTTCAGGAGCGCCTTGCCTTCGGCGCACTTGAGGTTCAGCGTAATGGACTGCTTGCCCGAGTTCTGAGCCAGGAAGGACGCGCCCATGCGGCGCGCGTTGAGATCGGCGTCCGCACCCAACTGGCGTGCCAGGTCGCCTTCACCAGGGACTTCCACCTTGATGACCTCCGCGCCCAACAAGGCCATCTGGTACGCGCAGAACGGGCCTGCGAGCACATTGGTCAAGTCGAGGACACGTACACCTTCAAGTGCTTGGGGCATCTGTTTTTCTCCCTGGCAGATCGTGCACCCGAGCCGTCAGCGGCGGATGAAGGGGTTGGGCACGTCCAGGTCCGACGAGATCCACACGCTCTTGGTGTGCAGGTACTCCTTGATCGCTTCGGTGCCCGACTCACGGCCGATGCCGGAGTCCTTGTAGCCGCCAAAGGGCGATGTGAAGCTGGTCGCCCGGTAGTTGTTGACCCACACCGTGCCGGCCTTGAGCTTGTCGGTCAGCAGCATGGCGCGGCGAAGGTCGCGTGTCCAGACTGCTGCCGCAAGGCCGTAGGCGCTGTCGTTGCCGATGCGGATGGCGTCCGCTTCGTCGTCGAAAGGGATCACGGCCAGCACGGGGCCGAAGACCTCTTCCTGGGCGATGCGCATGTCGTTGCGCACATTGGTGAAGATGGTGGGCTCGATGAACTGGCCGGCGCCCAGGTCGGGGCGGCTGCGGCCACCCATCACGCAGGTGGCGCCTTCGGACTTGGCAATGTCGATGTAGGCCAGGATCTTCTCGAACTGCGGCCGCGTGGCCACGGGGCCGATCTGTGTGTCCGGCAGCTTGGGGTCACCCAGCTTCACGTCGCGCATGAACTGGATCAGCTTGGCGACAAACTCGTCGTGGATGCCGCGCTGGAGCAGCAGGCGTGAACCGGCCTGGCAGCTCTGGCCGGTGGCGGCGAAGATGCCGGACACGGAGCCCTTCACGGCCTGGTCCAGGTCGGCGTCGTCGAACACGATGTTGGGCGACTTGCCGCCCAGTTCCAGCGTCACGGTCTTGAAGTGGCGCGCCGCGAGTTCGTAGATCTTGCGGCCGGCCACGGAGCCGCCGGTGAAGCCGATGTGCGCCACGTCGCGGTGCGTGACCAGGGCTTCGCCGATCTCCGGCCCCAGGCCCGTCACCACATTGACCACGCCTTTGGGGAAGCCCGCTTCCATGAACAGGGCGGCCAGTTCCAGCATGGAAGCCGAGGTGAATTCAGACGGCTTGATCACCGCGGTG
>JANOAM010000694.1:0-2300 GCA_031411215.1 Betaproteobacteria bacterium | reverse complement strand
CCTGCATGTGCACCAGCTTGTCGCTGACAAAGGCGGCCAGGTGGCGGTGCAGGCGCTGCGCCAGCAGTGGGCGGTGTTCGTCCTGCGCGTCACGGACGGCGCGCGATTCGTCCGCCAGATGGCCGATCGCCTCCAGGTGCTGCAAGTGGTCGTCAGCCGCCTGGCGGGTGCCCCCGGGCTGGCGGGCCTCGACCGCGGTGTGGATGAAGTCGCTCTCGTGCGCCACGTGGCTGCGCAGCAGGCCGAGCAAGCTGTCCACACCGTCCAGCACCGCGGTGCGTTCTTCGGCATCGCTGACGTCCCGTGCGCCCAGGTCTTGCAGCGTGTGCGTCATGACCTGGCGCAGCGCCTGGTGCAGCGGGCCGTACAAGTCGACGCGTGGTGCCGTGTCGGGCAGGGTGATGAAGTCTGGAATCGGGGTCATGGCGGCAGGCGGGTGCGAAGGGCTGCCGGCGCAGTGCCAGCGTGCTTCGCAGTCTGCGCACTGGCGGGCCACGCGGCATCGCCCGAACGGGCCATCGGGGGCCTCGGCGGCGGGCCATGCCGCCCAAGCTTGCCGCTATGAGTGGTCGTTGTGCCAGGCCGCAGCCTGGCCGCGTGAACTCAAGCCCAACTTGTCCAGGATGTTGGCCACGTGCCGCTTCACCGTGTGCGGGCTGATGTCCAACGCGCGTGCGATGTGCTTGTTGCTGTCGCCGGCGGCGATGCGTTCCAGCACCTCACGCTCGCGTTGGCTCAGCAATTCGTCGCCGCTGGCCGGTGCGGTCACCGGCGTGTCGCGTTGCAGCGCGGCCGACAGCTGCGCAGCGGCCTGCAGTTCGTCGCGCTGGGTCGGGCTCAGCAGGCCGCCCCAGTTCGCACCGGCCAGTTCCTGCAGCAGGGCAGGGCCGCACATCAGGGCCTGGCCGCGCACACCTTCGGCCAGCAGCCGGTCCAGCACCGGCCCCACCACCCGCGCCGCATCAGGCAGCTGCTTCAGGCGCAGCAGCACGTGGCCGGCACGCAGCGTCAGGTCGGTGCGCTGGCCCATGACATCCATTTCGTGCAGCTTGGGCAGCAGCAGCCTGAAATGCCCGGCCGCCTCTTCCCAACGCCCGGTGGCGGCGGCGTAACGCGCGCGCACCGCCCAGGCCCGCGGATTCCCGCTGTCGGTGTTCTCCAGCGGGTTCTCGCGGATCATGGCCGCCCAGCGGCGCAGGGCCACCGGGTCCCCGCCCAGCGTGCCGTTCAGGCGCACGGCGTAGATCGCCGTCTGGTGGCGCCAGAAGCGGCGCTGTTCATCGGGCGCGTCGTCGTAGCTGGCGATGCGCTGGTCCAGCCGCGCCTGCACCGCGCTGGCGTGGCCAGACATCGCGTCCAGCAGCATGTGCAACATGTTCACCGACCAGGCCAGTTCACCCGACACGGCCAGCCACTTCATGTCCTCTTCGGCTTCTTGCAGGTCGGCCTGCGCCGCTTCGGTGCGGCCGGCCCACAGGGCCTGGAAGGCGCGCAGGATGCGCATTTCTCCGCGCATCGGAAGCGGCCGGTCACCGATGCGCGGCAGCACGCCGGCCAGGTAACGGTCGATCAGCGCTGACATGCCGGCGATGGTGGTCCAGTTCGTCACCGGCACGCACTGCCACCACAGCAGCAGCGAATCACTGCTGGCCAGCCGGTTCAGCAAGTCGCCATAGCGCGCGGCCAGCAATTCGTGTTCACCGCGGCGGTAACACTGCGAGCAGTCGGCCATCAGCGCCAGCAGGCGCGCGTCGTGCACCACAGCGTCGCCGCGCAGCTCGTCGACCAGCACGTCCACCTCCGCGTTGCGGTCCAGCGGGTACAGGGCGTGGGCCAGGATGGCCTGGGCACGCTGCCGTTCCGGCACGTCGCCGGCGGCCCGCGCCAGTTGCACACCCTGTTCTGCCCACTGCGCCATGGCAATCCACTGCCAGCGCAGGCCGCAGGTGGTGGCGGCCAGCCGGCACAGCCGCGCCGTGCGGTGGGCCGGCGGGAACTGCTCCACCAGGCGCAGCACCTCACCACCGCCGCCGTGCAGCAGCAGGTCGGGCGCGGCCGCGTCCAGCGTGTCTTCTGCCAGCGCCCAGTCGCCGGCACGCAGCAGGTAGCCGATGCGGCGCAGCGCGTCGCGTTCGCCCGCCGCCGCACGGCGCAGCAAGTCGGGCTCCTCACCCGGCAGGCGCACGGCCTGGCGGGCCAGCAGCGCGTCGCGGAAGAGGTCGTGCAGCACCAGCGTGCGTTCCTGCGCGTCCAGCGCCGTGGCGAAGAGCCCGCGGCGTTCGATCTCGTCCAGCCATTCC
>JANOAM010000693.1:0-2526 GCA_031411215.1 Betaproteobacteria bacterium | reverse complement strand
GCCTACTGGAACCGCTATGTCGCGGTGGTGGAGATGGGCGGTCGCGGCGCGTTCAGCGACCCACGCCTGAACCTCATCGTCAGGCACGGTGCGCAGGACCTCGTCTCGGCCAAGCTGCCGGCTCTGCAGGCCTATCAGCTGAGCCTGAAGGCACCGGCACCACAGGCGGGGTCTTTCGACGCCGCGGCGGCCGCGCGCGGCAGGCTGGTCTTCCAGGGCGTCGGTCAATGCGCGAGCTGCCACAGCGGCGCCAACTTCACGGACGCCAACCAGCGACTGCATCCCCTGACCGACTCCATGGCTGAACCGGAGTCCCCCAACTATGCCTCGCGCTCGGCGACTAAGCGGTACCGGACTCCGCCACTCAAGGGCGTATGGCAGCACGTCCCGTATTTCCACGATGGTTCGGCGGCGACGCTGGAGTGTTGCCGGGCTGAGGGGTGGCTGCTTCAGACTGTTATGCACAGCCCTCGGCTATGAACAGTTGTCGGCCCGCAAATGACTGCTACTGCCCGTGTCGACTGGCAGAACCCGACCGATCAGCGACCGTTGCCGTATGGACTTGGCCGTCGCAAAGCCGCCTCCCGTGACGCGGAACGCCAGACCCGGTGCCGCAGCGACACCACAGCCAAACTGGATACGGGTTTACCTCACTGACATCTGCTTTTGCGTTCGTTAATGTATGCATTGATGAATACAAACAAGCCTTCGAATGGTCGTGTCACAGCCCGCGGCGCTGCAGATTGGCCACTGCAGCTCGAAGACCTGCAATGGGTCGGCACCGGCCTGGTCAGGCCGGAGTGCGTGCTCGCCAATGGTGCGGGCGACTTGTTCACGGCCGATTGGCGTGGCGGTGTCTCCCATCTGCTCCCCAACGGCAGCCAGAAGCTGTACACGGGTCCGGGTCCGGACGGATTGGCGCTCAAACCCAACGGCATCGCACTGCTCAGTGACGGCAGCTTCCTGCTCGCCCACCTTGGAAACGACGAAGGCGGCGTGTTTCAGTTGCAGCGTGATGGACGGGTCACGCCATGGCTGTTGCAGGTCGACGGCGTCGACCTGCCGCCAACCAACTTCGTGGTCGAGGACACCGCCGGCCGCTTCTGGGTCACGGTCAGCACCCGGCTGAAGCCCCGGGCGCTGGGCTATCGACGCAGTTGCAACGACGGCTTCATCGTCCGCGTCGACACTCGAGGTGCGGACATCGTCGCCGACGGCTTGGGCTACACCAACGAAGTCGCAGTGCACCCCAGCGGACAGTGGCTCTATGTCAACGAGACGTTTGCGCGCCGGCTGTCGCGCTTTGCGTTGCATGCCGATGGCTCGCTTGGCGCCAAAGAGGTAGTCACCGAGTTCGGGGCAGGCACTTTCCCCGACGGCCTGGCCTTCGACGAAGAAGGCCACACCTGGGTCGTCAGCATCGTGAGCAATCGCCTGATCCGCGTCGCGCCGGACGGCGCACCCACGACCTGGCTCGAAGAAGCCGATGCCGACCACCTGGCCCGGGTCGAAGCGGCCTTCGAAGCCGGCACGATGGGCCGTCCGCACCTCGACGGCGCTCCCAGCCGCAGCTTGCGCAACATTTCCAGCATCGCCTTTGCCGGCGCCGACCGCCGCACCGCCGTGCTCGGCTGCCTGCTGGGTGATCGTCTGGCCACGCTGCGCCTGCCAGTGGCTGGCGTGGCACCTGCTCACTGGCACTACGCATGAACGCACCGAAACGCGCCCCCACTCCCTCGCTGGTGGATGATGCTTACGAGCAGATCCGCCGCCGCATCCTGGACAACGCCTGGCCGCCCGGCCACCGTGCGCTCGAGCAGGAGGTGGCCATGGCCCTGGGCATGAGCCGCACGCCGGTGCGCGAGGCCATGATGCGCCTGCAGGGCGAGGGCCTTGTGGAGGTTGTCCCGCGCCACGGTATGCGCGTGCTGCCGGTGTCGCCAACCGACATGCGCGAGATCTACCAGATCCTGACCGCGCTGGAATGCATGGCCGCCGAGTTGCTGGCGCAACGCGTGCCCAGCGACAAGGAATTGGAGCCTCTGGTCGCAGCCACCAAGGCCATGGACAAGGCGCTGAAGGCCGAGGACCTTGAGGCCTGGGCCGCTGCCGACGAACGCTTCCATGCGCACCTCGTCGATCTGGCCGGCAACCGCCAGCTGCAGGCGACGGTGCTGAACTACTGGGACCGCGCGCACCGCGCACGCATGTTCACCTTGCGCCTGCGGCCCAAGCCGGTGAACTCGACCAAAGAACACATGCAGATGGTGGAGCGGTTGCGCGCGGGCGATGCCGTTGGCGCCGCTGCCGTCACCCGCGCCCACCGCGAACGCGCCAGCCGTGAACTGGTGGCGATCTTCGAACACTTCAAGCTGGCGCAGATGTGAGGACCCGATGAGCAAGACCTACTACTCCATCGCGGTGCTGCCGGGGGACGGCATCGGCCGCGAAGTCACGGCCGCGGCACTGCAGGTGCTGCATGCCGTTGAGCCGCGCATCGCTCGCCGCTTCGACACCGCCCTCCAC
>JANOAM010000692.1:0-8147 GCA_031411215.1 Betaproteobacteria bacterium | reverse complement strand
GGCCTGGGACCGCTACCAGCACCACTACCTGGTCATCAACGGCCAGCACTCGGACGTCTACCCCGGTGTGCTGGAAGGGCTGCAGGCGTTGCGGGCTGCGGGCCTGAAGCTGGCCTGCCTGACCAACAAGCCGACGGCCTTCGCGCGGCCACTGATGGCGCAGAAGGGGCTGTCAGTCTTCTTCGAGCAGGCCTTTGGCGGCGATGCCTTCGCGCGCAAGAAACCCGATCCGCTGCCGCTGCTGGAAACCTGCAAGGCGCTGGGCACCGAACCCGCCCGCACGTTGATGGTGGGTGACAGCAGCAACGATGCCGCTGCCGCGCGTGCGGCCGGTTGCCCGGTGGTGCTGGTGAACTACGGCTACAACCACGGCGAGCCCGTGGAACTCGCGCGCCCGGACGCCATCTTGAGCCGGCTGGACGAACTG
This sequence comes from Betaproteobacteria bacterium, assembly GCA_031411215.1. Lineage (GTDB taxonomy): Bacteria > Pseudomonadota > Gammaproteobacteria > Burkholderiales > Burkholderiaceae_C > Rubrivivax. Next base: position 7,720 of record JANOAM010000692.1, on the reverse strand, counting down.
CCCAGCCAACTGCACCGCCTACTGCTGGCCCGTTGACCCGCCTGCGTTGCTGTAGGACGACTTGCCCAGCAGCGCGTCCTTCAGGGCCGAATCCGCCGGCCGCTCGCCCAGCCAGATGCGCAGCAGGGCACTGTAGAACTCCGGTTCCTTGATCGGCTCCGAAGCAGGCTTGCCGTTGACCAGCACGGTGGTGCCCACGCCGGGCACGAAGTCGACGAAGAAGCTGTCGCCCGCCTTGAGTTTCTTCTGCGCCGAGAAGATTTCGGCCAGCATCAGCGTGCCAGGGATGAACTTGCTGAACTCGCCCTTGGGCGCGTTGTCCTGCATGCCGCGCGTGAAGAGCTTGCCCAGTTCGTTGGCGTCGATGTCGCGCAGCATCACCACATGCATGCGTTTGGGGCCGGGCTGGCTGAGGACGGCTTCGACGTTCTGCGTCTTGCTTCCGAGGTACAGGCCGGCGGTGTAGACCTTGATGACGAACTTGTAGCGTATGCCCGCGCCGTTGAGTTGCAGCGTGGCATTGCTGAGCTGCGCGGTGGGCGCGTACTTGACGCCAGCCAGTTCAACGTTCTGGGCGCGGACGGCCAGCGGCAGCGATATCAGCAGCGATAGCGCGGCGCAACTGAGGCCGGCCGTGAGGGTGCGGCGGTTCATGGGGTTCTCCGGGCCGATGAATGCAATCCTGAAGTCTGGCACGCAGCCCGCCCAAGGGCCAGGGGCCGCTGCTAAACTGGGCGCGTGAATCCGTCACTTCGTCCCACCTACGCCGCCAGCCGGCCCGGCCCTTGCGCCTGGGGAGCCTGGCCCTGGCGTCGCTCGCACAGATGAGCCGGTTGACCGTCGCCTGACGGTCTCTGTTGACAGTCCCTGACTGTTCCCCGTGGGCCGGCGCCAAGCCAGGCCCCGAAGCACAAGGTGTGTGACGTGATCACTGAACTCGAATTCCAGAGCCTGGCTGCGCAAGGCTTCAATCGCATTCCACTCATCAAAGAGGCCTTTGCCGACCTCGAAACGCCGCTCTCGCTGTACCTGAAGCTGGCTGGCGGCGCGCGCCACAGCTTCCTGCTGGAAAGCGTGGTGGGTGGCGAACGCTTCGGCCGCTACAGCTTCATAGGCCTGCCCAGCCGCACGCTGCTGCGCGCCAGCGGCTTCAAGACCGAGGTCGTCACCGACGGTGTGGTGGTGGAGACGCACGAAGGCAACCCGCTGGACTTCATCGAGCAGTACCAGGCGCGCTTCAAGGTGGCCTTGCGACCGGGCCTGCCGCGCTTCTGCGGTGGCCTGGCGGGCTACTTCGGCTACGACGCCGTGCGCTACATGGAGCCCAAACTTGCCAAGACCTGGAAGGACGGGGGCATTGACACGCCGGACATCCTGCTGCTGCAGTGTGAAGAGCTGGCCGTCATCGACAACCTGTCCGGCCGCCTGTACCTCATCGTCTATGCCGACCCCGGCGTGCCCGAGTCCTACTTCAAGGGCAAGCGGCGGCTGTCGGAACTGGCCGACAAGCTGCAGTACAGCGTCACCGCGCCGGCCGTGAAGCGCGGCGCGGCGCATTCGGTGGAGCGTGAGTTCAGCAAGGCCGCGTACCTGAAGGCGGTGGACCGCAGCAAGGAATACATCGCCGCTGGCGACATGATGCAGGTGCAGATCGGCCAGCGCCTGCGCAAGCGCTACACGGAAAGCCCGTTGTCGCTGTACCGCGCGCTGCGTTCGCTCAACCCGTCGCCGTACATGTACTTCTATGACATGGGCGACTTCCAGATCGTTGGTGCGTCACCAGAGATCCTGGTGCGCCAGGAGCAGACGCCCGAAGGTGCCAAGGTGACCATTCGCCCGCTGGCCGGCACACGCCCGCGCGGCGCCACGCCGGAGAAGGACAAGGCGCTGGAAGCCGAACTCAGCGCCGACCCCAAGGAACGTGCCGAGCACCTGATGCTGATCGACCTGGCGCGCAACGACATCGGTCGCATCGCCAAGACTGGCAGCGTCAAGGTGACGGACGCCTTTGTCATCGAGCGCTACTCGCACGTGATGCACATCGTGAGCAACGTGGAAGGCCTGCTGCTGGACGGCATGAGCAACCTGGACGTGCTGAAAGCCACCTTCCCGGCGGGCACGCTGACCGGTGCGCCCAAGATCCGCGCGATGGAAATCATCGACGAGCTGGAACCCGTCAAGCGCGGCATCTACGGTGGCGCCTGCGGCTATCTGAGCTTTGCCGGCGACATGGACCTGGCGATTGCCATCCGCACCGGCATCGTCAAGGACCAGACCTTGTACGTGCAGGCGGCGGCAGGTGTCGTCGCCGACTCGGTTCCCGAAATGGAGTGGAGAGAAACCGAGCACAAGGCCCGCGCCTTGATCCGTGCGGCTGAACTCGTCGAAGAGGGGTTCTGACCATGCTGCTGATGATCGACAACTACGACAGCTTCACCTTCAACCTGGTGCAGTACTTCGGTGAACTGGGCCAGGACGTGCGTGTGGTCCGCAACGACGAGATCACGCTGCAAGGCATCAGCGAGCTGAAGCCTGACCGGCTGGTGCTGTCGCCCGGCCCGTGCAGCCCGGCTGAAGCCGGCATTTGCGTGGAAGCGATACGCCACTTCGCGGGCAAGTTGCCGCTGCTGGGCGTGTGCCTGGGTCACCAGGCGATAGGCGCGGCGCTGGGCGGCAAAGTGGTGCGTGCGCAGGTGCAGATGCACGGCAAGGCCAGCATCATCAGCACCGATCAGCAAGGTGTGTTCTTCGGCCTGCCGCAGCAGTTTTCGGTGATCCGCTACCACTCGCTGGCGATAGAGCGTGCCTCCTTGCCAGCAGATCTGATCGTGACGGCCACATCGGAGGACGGTGAGATCATGGGCGTGCGCCACCGCGGCATCCCGCTGGAAGGTGTGCAGTTCCACCCCGAATCCATCCTCAGCGAGCACGGCCACGCCATGCTGCGCAACTTCCTGGAGCGTGTGCTGTGAGAGCCTTGTTGAAGCCGATAGACCTGCGCAGTGACACGGTCACACAGCCCACCGCCGCCATGCGCGAAGCCATGATGTCCGCCGAACTTGGCGACGATGTGTTCGGCGACGACCCTACCGTGAACGCGCTGCAGTCGCGCATCGCGTCCATGCTGGGCAAGGAAGCGGCGCTCTTCGTGCCCACCGGCACGCAGAGCAACCTCTGCGGGCTGATGGCGCATTGCCAGCGTGGCGAGGAATACATCGTCGGCCAGATGGCGCACACCTACCGCTGGGAAGGCGGCGGCGCTGCGGTGCTGGGCAGCATCCAGCCGCAGCCGCTGGTGCAGCAGGCCGACGGCACCATCAAGTTGGAAGACATCGCCGCCAACATCAAGCCCGACGACGCGCACTTTGCGAAGACGCGGCTGCTGGCGCTGGAGAACACCTGGGGCGGCAACATCCTGCCGCTCAGCTATGTGGAAGCGGCCACGGCGCTGGCCCGCCAGCATGGCTTGGCCACGCATCTGGACGGCGCGCGGCTCTTCAACGCCGCCGTGGGAAGTGACACGCCCGCGCAGCAGATAACGCAACACTTTGACAGCGTGTCGGTGTGCTTCAGCAAGGGGCTGGGCGCGCCAGCAGGGTCGGCGCTGGTGGGATCGAAGGAGCTGATCGCCCGCGCCCACCGCATCCGCAAGATGCTGGGTGGTGGCATGCGCCAGGCCGGGGTGCTGGCCGCGGCGGCGCTGCATGCACTGGACCACCATGTGGACCGGCTGGCGGTGGATCACGCCAATGCGAAGTTGCTGGCTGATGGCCTGCAAGGCATCACCGGCGTGACGGTGCAGATGCCGCAGACCAACATCCTGTTCGTGGACGTGGCGCCGGAAAAGTCGGCTGGCCTCATCGACAAGCTCAAGGCCGGCGGCCTGCTGTGCACGGGCCTGTACCGCCTGCGCCTGGTGACGCACCTGGACGTGAATGAAGACGACATCCGCCGCGCACTGACCGTGCTGCGGACGGCACTGCACTAGGAGACAAGACATGGCTATCAGCAACAACGAAGCGCTGACCCGCGCCATCGAACACCGCGAGATCTTCCACGACGAGATGCTGGCCTTGATGCGGCGCATCATGAGCGGCGAGATGTCGCCTGTGATGATGGCCGCGCTGCTGGTCGGCCTGCGCGTGAAGAAGGAAACCATAGGCGAGATCACGGCGGCCGCGCAGGTGATGCGCGAGTTCTCCACCAAGGTGGAGGTGGCCGACCGCAAGCACCTGGTGGACATCGTCGGCACGGGTGGCGACGGCTCCCACACCTTCAACATCAGCACCTGCAGCATGTTCGTGGCAGCAGCTTGCGGCGCGCGTGTCAGCAAACACGGCAACCGCGGTGTCAGCAGCAAGAGCGGCAGCGCCGACGTGCTGGAAACCATGGGCGTGCCGATGACGCTGTCGCCGCAAGCGGTGTCGCGCTGCATTGCCGACACCGGCATCGGTTTCATGTTCGCGCCCAACCACCACCCGGCCATGAAGAACGTGGCGCCGGTGCGGCGTGAACTGGGCGTGCGCACCATCTTCAACATCCTGGGCCCGCTGACCAACCCAGCTGATGCGCCCAACATCCTGATGGGCGTATTCCACCCGGACCTGGTCGGCATCCAGGTGCGTGCGCTGCAGCGCCTGGGCGCCGAACATGCCGTGGTGGTTTACGGCCGCGACGGCATGGACGAGGTGTCGCTGGGGGCGGCCACCATGGTGGGCGAGTACAAGGACGGTGGCATCCGCGAATACGAGATCCACCCGGAAGACTTTGGCCTGACCATGGCCAGCGGCCGTGCCTTCAAGGTGGAAACGCCGGAGCAGAGCCGCGTGCTGATACGGGCCGTGCTGGACAACGAACTGGGCCCGGCGCGCGACATCGTCATCCTCAATGCCGGCGTGGCGCTCTATGCCGCCAACCTGGTGGGCAGCATGGCCGAAGGTGTGGACCTGGCGCGCGGGGCCATCGCCAGCGGCAAGGCCCTGGCCAAGATGAATCAGTTCGTCACCCGGTCCAAGGAATTGGCTGCGGCATGAGCGCGCCGGGCCGTTCCCTAGCGCTCATCCCGGAGCGCGCAGCGCGAAGGGTGGTCAAGTGAGCCATTTGGACTTGTTGCGCCAGGCCGCAGCCCAGGCGCCAGTGGTGGTGCTGCAGCGCGTGGAGCCGCACCCGGTGGGCATGGCACTGGGCCTGCTGTCCGTGGCTCTGGGTATCTGGCTCAGCCGCAGCGGCGCGGCGGATCCACGCTGGGCCTGGCTGGCGCTGATCGGTACGCTGGTCGGCATGGTGCTGTATGTCAGCTGGAAGCAGCTGGGGGCGGGCTGGCGTGTGGACTTCGCGGCACGGCGTTTGTCGCCGGTCGGTCAGCCCGGTGCCGATGTGGCCATGCAGGGTGACGGCTGGATGGTGCGGACCGGCCCAGGCACGCGCTTTGCGCACATGGCCGTGGACCTGATGCACAACGAGCGTGGCATGGTGGCCCGCTTGTATGAACACACGGTGCTGCGCCGTGGCCACCGCAAGCAGCTGTCCGCATTGGCCGACGCAGTCGCTGAACGGCTGGGCGCCGAGCGCACCGGCCCGCGCTACTGAAGCACTGCGACGCAATCACAAGGTTCACTGCGATGTCCGACATCCTCGACAAGATCGTTGCCGTCAAGCGCACGGAAGTGGCGGCGGCCCGCACACGACGCAGCCTGGCCAGTTGGCGCGAAGAAGCGGAAACGCGTCGTGATGTGCGCGGCTTTGGCGCGGCACTGCGCGGCAAGATCGCGGCGGGCCGAGCCGCGGTGATCGCCGAGGTCAAGAAGGCCAGCCCCAGCAAAGGCGTGCTGCGCGAACATTTCGTGCCGGCGGAGATTGCGGCCAGCTACGCGCAGCACGGCGCCGCTTGCCTGAGCGTGTTGACGGATGAGCACTTCTTCCAGGGCTCTGCTGCCTACCTACAACAGACGCGCGCAGCCTGCGATCTGCCGGTGCTGCGCAAGGACTTCATGATCGACGAGTACCAGGTCGTGGAAGCGCGCGCCCTGGGAGCGGACAGCATCCTCTTGATCGCTGCCTGCCTGTCGGACCAGCAGATGGCCGACCTGGAAGCCGCCGCGCTGGCGTTGGGCATGGACGTGCTGGTGGAGGTGCACGACGGCGCGGAACTGGCCCGCGCACTGCGCCTGAAGACGCCGCTGGTGGGCATCAACAACCGCAACCTCAAGACCTTCGAAGTGACGCTGGACACCACGCTGGGCCTGCTGGCCGACGTGCCGGCGGACAAGCTGCTGGTCACCGAGAGCGGGATCCTGGGCCGGGCCGACGTGCAGCGCATGCGCGTCGCGGGGGTCCACGCCTTCCTGGTCGGCGAGGCCTTTATGCGCGCGCCGGACCCGGGTGTGGCACTGGACGAACTCTTCGCGTGAACCGGCTGGTCGAGCCGCTGGCTGCGCAGCTTGCCGGGGTGGACCCGGGCTGGAAGCCGCTGCTGGACGCCTGGGCGGTCAGCGCGGCCGGGCGCGCCACGGTGTCGGCCGTGGATGCGCGCGTGGCAGCCGGCGCCACGGTGTACCCGGCGCAGGTCTTCCGGGCTTTTGAGCTGACGCCGCCGGGCGATGTGCAGGTGGTGGTCCTGGGCCAGGACCCGTACCATGGCCCGGGGCAGGCCGAAGGGCTGTCGTTTTCGGTGCCCGCCGGCGTCCGCCTGCCGCCCAGCCTGCGCAACATCTTCAAGGAACAGCAGCGTGATCTGGGCCTGCCCATCCCGGCGCAAGGCTCGCTGGTGCCCTGGGCGCGGCAGGGCGTGTTGCTGCTGAACACCTCCCTGACCGTGGAAGACGGGCAGGCCGCCAGCCATGCCAGGGTGGGTTGGCAGGCGCTCACTGACGCAGTGATCAAGTCTCTGGTTGAAGATAACGCGCCCAAGGTCTTCCTGCTGTGGGGTGCGCACGCCCAGGGTCTGCTGCCACCGGCCCGGCGCCGCGAGCCGCATCGGGTGTTGGAATCCAACCACCCGTCGCCCCTGTCGGCTCTGCGCCCGCCGGTGCCGTTCATCGGCTGCGGCCACTTCGGCGCGACCAACCGTTTCCTGGCCCAGGCGGGGAAACCGGGTGTGGACTGGCGGCTTGGCTAGCCTCGCCAGCGTGCTATACTCACAGGCTCTCCGGAGGGGTGCCCGAGTGGCTAAAGGGGGCAGACTGTAAATCTGTTGGCTTACGCCTACGGTGGTTCGAATCCACCCTCCTCCACCAGAGAGATCCTGCTAAGGATTTGCGGGAGTAGTTCAATGGCAGAACCTTAGCCTTCCAAGCTAATGACACGGGTTCGATTCCCGTCTCCCGCTCCAAGGTGCTGAGGTTCTGCAGATTCATTGGTAAAGCCCACAGCAACAGCTTTTTAAGATCATCGTCGTTAAGGGTCTGCCGTTGGCAGCGTCGTCAGACCCGTACCGATGCCCATGTGGCTCAGTGGCAGAGCACCCCCTTGGTAAGGGGGAGGTCGCGGGTCCGATTCCCGCCATGGGCACCACGTCTATCCCAACCGACTTCTCCCCTTACCCGGGGCTTGTCGAAAATCTCAGCCAGGAGCTTTGAAGATGGCAAAAGGTAAATTCGAGCGCACCAAGCCGCACGTGAACGTGGGGACGATTGGGCACGTGGACCACGGCAAGACGACGCTGACGGCGGCGATCACGACGGTTCTGGCGGCCAAGTTTGGCGGCGAAGCGCGTGCGTAC
>JANOAM010000691.1:0-5169 GCA_031411215.1 Betaproteobacteria bacterium | reverse complement strand
AAGTGCACTGCGGCGTCGATGCGGTGGCGTTCGAAGACGCCGGCCATGGCGTTGGCATCGCAGACGTTGGCCTTTTCAAAGCGCGGTGTGCGGCCACCCAGCCGGGCCAGGCGGTCCAGCACCTGGGGCGAGCTGTTGCTGAAGTCGTCCACGCCGACCACGTCGAAACCGGCGGCCCACAAGGCCAGCCAGGTGTGGGACGCGATGTAGCCGGTGGCGCCGGTGAGCAGGATGGTCTGGGTCATGCGGGCTCGGGTGGGTCAGGGGAGTTGTCAGAGCGACTGCGCCGGGCCGGCCCCGGCGCAGCCCTCAATCATCGCCTGCCCGGCGATCCGGCCCCGCCGGGGGCTCGGGACACCGCCACCCCGCTGCCTACAATCGAGAGATGCTTCACAGTCTCAATGCGCTGCTCGCGCCTGCCCTGGCGGAGCGCCTGACGCTGCTGCTCAACCCCGTGCTGTCCAGCGAGTCCGTGGCCACGGACCGGCTGCGGCCGCACAGTGGCGCCACGCTGGCGCTGCAGCTGCGTGGGTGGCCAGCACTGTTGCCGCCCCCGCCGGCCCTGGCCTGGCGCATCACACCCGCCGGCCTGCTGGACTGGTGCGGTGCTGAAGGCGCGCCTCAACCGGACCTGGCCATCACGCTGGACGCCAGCAACCCGGCCGCCGTGCTGGCGCGGGCCTTGTCCGGCCAGCAACCCGAAGTGCAGATCGAAGGCAGCGCACAACTGGCCGGTGACGTGAACTGGCTGATGCAGAACCTGCGCTGGGACGTGGCCGCCGACCTGGACCGCCTGTTCGGCCCGCAAATGGCGCAGCCCCTGCACCAGCTGGGGCGCGTGCTGACGCAGGCGGTGCGCAGCGCGCTGCAGGCGGCGTCCGCGCTGGGCGAGCAGTTGCGGTCTCGCCGCGCGTGAAGCCCGCGTGAAACATTTCGGCCGCCTGGTCTTCATCGTCGTCACCGTCCTGCGCTTCGGCCTGGACGAGGTGGCGCTGTCCGTCTTCCGCCAGCGCTGGGTGCGTGCTCTCGTCCGTCTGGCCACCATTGGCCGCAGCCTGGACGCGCCGCGTGGTGTGCGGCTGCGCATGGGGCTGGAACGCCTGGGGCCCATCTTCGTCAAGTTCGGACAGGTGCTGTCGACCCGGCGTGATCTGATCCCGTTGGACGTGGCGGATGAGTTGGCCAAGCTGCAGGATCGTGTGCCGCCGTTCCCGGCAGACCAGTCCCGCCGCTTGGTGGAAAAGGCCTTCGGCCGGTCCATCGACGACATCTTCACCAGCTTCGACGCCGAGCCCGTGGCCAGCGCGTCCATCGCACAGGTGCACTTCGCCGTGCTGAAGGACGGCCGCTGGGCTGGCAGACAAGTGGCTGTCAAAGTCCTGCGGCCCGGCATGCTGGAGGTCATAGACCAGGACCTGACCCTGCTGCACCAGTTGGCCCGCTGGGTGGACCGCCTGTCCTCTGACGGCAAGCGCCTGAAGCCGCGCGAGGTGGTGGCCGAGTTCGACATGTACCTGCACGACGAGCTCGACCTGGTGCGCGAAGCCGCCAACGCCACCCAGCTGCGCCGCAACATGGACGGCCTGAACCTGGTGCTGGTGCCGGAAATGGTGTGGGAGCTGTGCACGCCCAACGTGATCGTCATGCAGCGCATGACGGGTGTGCCCATCAGCCAGATCGACCGCATACGCGCCGCCGGCGTGGACATCCCCAAGCTGGCGCGCGACGGCGTCACCATCTTCTTCACCCAGGTCTTCCGTGACGGTTTCTTCCATGCCGACATGCACCCGGGCAACATCCAGGTCAGCCTGGACCCGGCGACTTTCGGCCGCTACATCGCGCTGGATTTCGGCATCATCGGTACGCTGACCGAGACCGACAAGCAGTACCTGGCGCACAACTTCCTGGCCTTCTTCCGCCGCGACTACAAACGCGTCGCTGAACTGCACATCGAAAGCGGCTGGGTGCCGGCCGACACGCGCGTGGACGCGCTGGAAAGCGCGGTGCGCGCGGTCTGCGAGCCGCAGTTCGACCGGCCGCTGAAGGACATCTCGCTGGGCCAGGTCTTGCTGCGCCTGTTCCAGATCTCGCGCCGCTTCAACGTGGAGATCCAGCCCCAGTTGGTGCTGCTGCAGAAGACCCTGCTCAACATCGAAGGCCTGGGCCGCCAGCTGGACCCGGAGCTGGACCTGTGGACGACGGCCAAGCCCTTCCTGGAACGCTGGATGGACGAGCAGTTGGGCTGGAAGGCGCTGGTGGACCAGTTGCAGCGCGAAGCGCCCCGCTACGCGCAACTGCTTCCCGAACTGCCGCGCCTGGTGCACCGGGCCCTGCTGAGCCGGCAACAGCCTGACCCTGCCACGCAGGCGCTGCTGAACGAACTGCGCCGAACCAACCAGTGGCTGCGCTCGTTGCTGCTGGGCGCGGCCGGTTTCCTGGCCGGGTTCTTGCTGCTGCAGTTGCTGACGCTCTGGCGCGCCGGGTAAGGCCCAACACCGGGCCCAGGGGTCGCACAGATAATCCGCCGCTGCTGCATTCGCCCTGTCGCCCAGCCCGCATGAACACCACCCTCATCGTCTTCGTCGTGCTCTACCTGCTCGGTACCCTGGCCGTTGGCGTCTGGGCCGGCACCCGCATCAAGAACACCGCGGACTTCGCCGTGGCCGGCCGCAGCCTGCCGCTGATCATGGTCGTGACCACCACCTTCGCCACCTGGTTTGGTGCCGAGACGGTGATGGGCATCCCGGCCAAGTTCGTGCAGAGCGGGCTGGGCGCCATCGTCGAAGACCCCTTCGGCGCCGGCACCTGCCTGGTGCTGGTGGGCCTGTTCTTTGCCATGCGCCTGTACAAGCAGAACCTGCTGACCATCGGCGACTTCTACCGCGAGCGTTTTGGCAAGGGTGTGGAGGTCTTCTGCTCTGCGGCCATCATCTTGAGTTACCTGGGCTGGGTGGCGGCGCAGATCACCGCGCTGGGCCTGGTTTTCAACGTGCTCACGGGCGGCGCCATGAGCGAAACGGCCGGCATGATCGTCGGCACCCTGGCGGTGCTGGTCTACGTGGTGGTGGGCGGTTTCCTGGCGGTGGCCTGGACCGACTTCATCCAGATGATCGTTTTGGTGGTGGGCCTGTCCGTCATCGCCGTCTTCTCGGCCGACCTGGCCGGTGGCGCCGACAAGGTCCTGGCCCTGGCCCAGTCCAAGGACCTCTTCAAGTTCCTGCCCGAACCGGGCTTCAAGGACGTGGCCTTCTTCATTGCCGCGGGCATCACCATGATGCTGGGCAGCATCCCGCAGCAGGACGTGTTCCAGCGCGTCATGTCGGCCAAGGACGCCAAGACGGCGCGCAATGGCGCGGTCATCGGTGGCGTCAGCTACATCCTGTTCGCCTTCGTGCCCATGTTCGTGGTGACCGCGGCCGTGGTGGTGATGGGCCAACAGGCGCTGGACATCGCCAAGGACGACTACCAGCGCCTGCTGCCCACCTTCGTGCTGACCAAGATGCCGCTGGTGATGCAGATCCTCTTCTTCGGCGCACTGCTGTCGGCTATCAAGAGCACGTCTTCGGCGACGCTGCTGGCGCCGTCCACCAGCTTTGTCGAGAACATCCTGAAGAACCTGCGGCCGAAGATGGCTGACCGCCAGCAGCTGCTGTCCATGCGCTGGACCATCGTCATCTTCGCGGTGCTGGTGCTGGCCTATGCCGTGGCCATGAAGGGCACGCCCATCTATGACCTGGTGTCCTCGGCCTACCAGGTGACGCTGGTGGGCGCTTTCGTGCCGCTGGTGTTTGGGCTGTACTGGAAGCGGTCCACCACGCAGGGCGCCATCTTCTCGCTGGCCGCAGGTATTGGCGTGTGGCTGCTCTTCTTCCCGCAGATCAGCACGCTGGGCGAGATGTTCCCTGGCCAGCTGGCTGGGCTGCTGGCGGCGGTGGCCGGCATGCTGTTCGGGTCCCTGGCCCCGCAGTGGGTGGAAGACCGCCAAGACACGCACCGTCATCACCCTGGTATGCACGACGAAAAGTTGGCTCGCCGCGCAGCTTGAGGGGCTCCGGGCGGCCCTGTCGCCGCGTTCTCCTATAATTTTCGGTTTTGCGTCAAGGGCTTAGCCATGCCGATCTACGCATACCGCTGCGCTGCCTGCGGCCACGCGCAAGACGTGCTGCAGCGCATGTCCGACCCCCAGCTCACCACCTGCCCGTCCTGTGGCGCCGAGGCCTACTCCAAGCAGGTCACGGCCGCGGGCTTCCAGCTGAAGGGCTCGGGTTGGTACGTCACCGACTTCCGCAGCGGCAACAACGCGCCCGCCAAGCCCGCAGAGGGCGGGGAGGCCAAGCCTGCCGGTGATGCCAAACCCGCCGATGCCAAACCGGCCGACAGCAAACCTGATCAGGGGAAGCCCGCCGGCGAATCGTCCAGTGCACCTGCGCCGGCACCCACGCCCGCGCCGGCTGCCGCTGCCAAGCCCGCGGCCAAGCCACCCGCTTCGGGCGGCTGAACCCGCCCGATCGGACGCCGCCTTGAAGAAATACATCGTCGCCGGCCTGCTCGTCTGGCTGCCCCTGGCCATCACCATCTGGGTGCTGTCCTGGATGCTGGGCGTGCTGGACGGTGTGTTCGCCTGGTTCCTGTCGGCCGGCCAGGCCGTGCTGCCCGAAGGCGCGCGCGAATCCATCGACCACCTGCGCCGTGTGCCGGGCCTGGGCGTGCTGGTGGTGGCTTCCGGCCTGCTGTTGAGCGGCGTCTTCGCGGCCAACATCTTCGGCCAGTGGTGGCTGAAACAAGGCGACCGGCTGCTCAGCAAGATCCCCATCGTCAAGAGCATCTACAGCTCGGTCAAGCAGGTGTCGGACACGCTGTTTTCCAGCAGCGGCAACGCCTTCCGCGAAGCCGTGCTGGTGCAGTACCCGCGCCAGGGTTCGTGGACGATTGCCTTTGTCACCGGCAAGCCGGGCGGCGAGGTCGCCACGCACCTGCCGGGTGAATACGTCAGCATCTATGTGCCGACCACGCCGAACCCGACCTCGGGCTTCTTTTTGATGATGCCGCGTGCCGACCTGGTGGTGCTGAACATGAGCGTGGACGAAGCGCTGAAGTACGTCATCTCCATGGGCGTGGTGGCACCGCCCGTGCCGGGCCTGGGCGTGCTGGTGGTGGCTTCCGGCCTGC
>JANOAM010000690.1:0-3408 GCA_031411215.1 Betaproteobacteria bacterium | reverse complement strand
CAAAGGCGTGAACGCGGGTCCGGCGACGAGTGCATCGGCCCCGCTGCGCCCGTCCACGGCCGCCACGCTCACTTCGTGCTGCCGGATGCCGCGTCGGCGGGTTGCTGTTGCTTGAACAGTTCGTCCAGGTTCACTTCCTTGGACTGGTCGCTGTACTTGTCCTTAGGCGCGTCGATTTGCACCTTGTCCAGGTCGACCTTGATTTCCTTGTCCAGGAAGGCCGTCACCGTCTGCGGGTAGGCGATCACCACCGCCACCAGGATCAACTGCATGATGACCCACGGAATAGCCCCCAGGTAGATGTCACGCGACTCCACCTTCTTGGGCAGGCTGCCGTTCTTGAACAGTGTGTCGGCGATGCCACGCAGGTAGAACAGCGCAAAGCCGAAGGGCGGGTGCATGAAGCTGGTCTGCATGTTCACGCAGATCATCACGCCGAACCAGATCAGGTCGATGCCCAGCTTGTCCGCCACCGGGGCCAGGAACGGGATGATGATGAAGGCGATCTCGAAGAAGTCGAGGAAGAACGCCAGGAAGAAGATGAAGATGTTGACGGCGATCAGGAAGCCGGTCTGGCCGCCTGGCAGGCCCGACAGCATGTGTTCGATCCACTTGCCGCCTTCGACGCCCTGGAAGACCAGCGAGAACACGCGCGAGCCGATCAGGATGAACACCACCATGGCGGTGATGCGCGTGGTGCCGATGATGGCTTCCTTGACCAACGGCCAAGTCAGGCGGCGGTGCATGGCTGCCAGCACAAAAGCGCCCATGGCGCCCATGGCACCGGCTTCCGTAGGCGTGCAGATGGCCGTGTTCATGCCCGGCAGGCCGCCCATGCTGCCCAGCACCAGGAAGATCAGCACCGCCGAGGGGATGATGCCGCGCAGGCACTTGACGACCAGCGCCGGGCCGGCCAGCGTGCGCGCTTCCTTGGGCACGCCAGGCACGTGCGAAGGCGCGACGCGGGCCAGCATGAAGGTGTAGGCCGCGAACAAAAGCACCTGCAGGATGGAAGGTCCCCAGGCACCCTTGTACATGTCGCCCACCGGCCGGCCGAGCTGATCGGCCAGCACCACCAGCACCAGCGAGGGCGGTACCAGCTGCGTGATGGTGCCGGAGGCCGCCAGCACGCCGGTGGCGTAGCGCATGTTGTAGTTCCAGCGCATCATCACCGGCAGCGAGATCATCGCCATGGCGATCACCTGGCCCGCCACCGTCCCCGTCACCGCGCCCAGGATGAAGCCGACGATGATCACCGAATAGCCCAGTCCGCCGCGCACGGGGCCAAAGAGCTGCCCCATGGAGTCGAGCATGTCCTCGGCCAGGCCACACTTCTCCAGGATGGTGCCCATCAAGGTGAAGAACGGGATCGCCAGCAGCAGGTCGTTGGACAGGATGCCGAACACGTTGAGCGGCAGCGCGTTCATGAACGAAGGCGGGAACCAGCCCTGCCAGACGGCGAAGTAGCCACAACCCAAGCCCAGCGCCGACAGCGAAAACGCCACCGGGAAGCCGATCATGAGGACGGCAATCAACCCCACGAACATCAGTGGGGCAAAGCTCTCCATACTCATTGCAGCGGTCTTTCGTAGTGGAATTCGCCTTGGTACTTGTGGTTCAGCCAGGCCACGCGTTTGATGGCTTCGGCCAGGCCTTGCAGCAGCACCAGCGTGAATCCCACCGGCAGCAACAGCATGGCGGGCCAGCGGATCAGGCCGCCCGAGTTGCTGGACATCTCACCCGTGCGGAACATCTGCAGGAACAGGGGCCACGAGAAGTAGATCATCAGCACCATCACGGGCACCAGGAAGAACAGCAGGCCCAGCAGATCGACCCAGGCCTGCGCGCGGCCGGAATACTGACCGTAGATCACGTCCACCCGCACGTGTTCGTTGAGCCGCAGCACCTGGGCCGCACCCAGCATGACGCAGCCTGCGAACAGGTACCACTGGATCTCGAGCCAGGAGTTGGAGCTGTAGTTCAGCAGGTACCGAACCAGCGCATTGGCCGCGCTGATGAAACAGGAGCCCAGCACCGCCCACTCGGCGAGACTGGCAAAACGGTCATTCAACGCGTCAATCCAGCGCGCCAGCCGCAACAGCATGTCCATCGGTGATCCTCGGTCCGCATGTGACCATGCGCGTTGCCGGGGAATGTAGCGGTTGGGACCTGAATCGCCACTGAAAGCACGGGGGCCTTCGGGAAAGCCCCATGAGCCGTGGTGTCAGCCCGCAGACGCGCTGGTGAAGAGCCGGGTCGAGCGAGCACCGCTGCGGCAGAAGGCGAGGATGGGCCGTGGCAGTTCGGCAAGCAACCGGGCGAACGCGGCGATCTCTTCAGGCGACTGGTAACCGCCGTCCACCGGCAGGTGGCGGTACTGCAGGCCTGCGGCCTGCGCGGCGGCGCCAACGGCAGCGGCCGTAGGCTGGTTGGGGCCGTGTTCGAAGTCGGGCCGGTTGTTGATGACGCTCTTGAAGCCTGCCGCGGCGGCTTCGGCCATGGCCTCGGGTGTCAACTGCCCGGCGACGCAGACGTCAGGGGAGACAGGGCGCAGGTTGGCGGCGGCAAGGATGGGTGTCGTCATGTTGTAGTCCGGCTTACTTGCTCAGGGCTTGCTTCACGGCGGCGGAGACCAAACCCATGTCGGCCTTGCCCGCCAGGCGCGCTTTGGCGGCGCCCATCACCTTGCCCATGTCGCCAGGGCCCAAAGCACCCAGTTCGGTCACCAGCGCGGCCACGGTGGCATTGACTTCGTCGGCTGACAGCCGTGTGGGCAGATAGGCCTCCAGCACCGTGAGTTCAAAGCTCTCCTTGTCGACCAGGTCGGTGCGGCCGGCCTGCTGGAAGGCGGTGATGCTGTCCTTGCGCTGCTTGATCAGCTTGTCGACGATGGCCACCACGGCAAGGTCGTCCAGCACGATGCGCTCGTCCACTTCACGCTGCTTGCAGGCGGCCAGCAGCATGCGGATGGTGCCCAGGCGGGCGGCATCCTTGGCGCGCATGGCGTTCTTCATGTCTTCGGTGACGCGGTCTTTGAGCGGGCTCATGGGAACAGTCCTTGAAATGAAACAAGCCCGCAGCGGCGTCCCGCGCGGGCTTGTGTGGTCAGGCGTGTGGGCTTGCGCGTGAATGGGCGCGAAAGTAGCTCAGTACAGCTTCTTGGGCAGCTGCATGCTGCGCACGCGCTTGAAGTGGCGCTTCACCGCGGCAGCCTTCTTGCGCTTGCGTTCGGCGGTGGGCTTTTCGTAGAACTCGCGTGCGCGCAGTTCGGTCAGCAGGCCGATCTTTTCGATGGTGCGCTTGAAGCGGCGCAGGGCGACATCGAAAGGTTCGTTCTCTTTGACGCGGATCGTGGTCATTTAGGTCGGGGTCCCGATTGAAGAATGCGCTCGGTGTCTTTGAACAGGT
>JANOAM010000689.1:0-5307 GCA_031411215.1 Betaproteobacteria bacterium | reverse complement strand
CGGTGATGAAGTGCTTGAAGGTGGGTGTGTAGTCGCGGCCCCAGGTCTGTACAAAGCCGCCGATGAAGGCGAACACGTAGACGACGACGGTGAAGGCCAGCCAGGGCCCGGCGATGCCCAGGCAGAGCTTGCGCACACGCTCAGGCAGTGGCAGGGCCAGGCCGGCGTCGCCCTTGCCGCTGACCGTGGTGTAGTTGGTCTTGCCCAGCACCCGCTGCTGGATGAAGAACACCGCCAGCGCAAAGCCAGTGAGGATCAGCGCCAGGCTGGCCGCGCGGCCCTGGTCGTACTGCGCGCCGACGATGGCGAAGAAGATGTCGGTCGACAGCACCGCGTACTGGCCGCCCACCACCACCGGGTTGCCGAAGTCGGCGATGCTTTCGATGAAGCCCACCAGGAAGGCGTTGGCCAGGCCCGGCTTCATCAGCGGCAGCGTCACGGTGGTGAAAGTCTTCAGGCGCGACGCACGCAGCGTCTGCGCCGCCTCTTCCATGCTGGGGCTGATGCCGGCCACCACGCCGCGCATGATCATGAAGGCGATAGGCGTGAAGGCGAACATCTGCGCCAGCCAGACGCCCAAGAGGCCGTAGAACCAGCGGGTGGGTGGGATGTCGAAGGCGACCTCCAGGAACTGGTTGACCAGGCCCGCGCGCCCGAACAGCAGGATCAGCCCGAGGCCCACGACAAAGGGCGGCGTGATGATGGGCAGCAACGCCAACACGTTGAGCGGTTTGCTCAGGCGCTTGTTGCCACGTTCGGCATAGAGCGCGATCAGCGTGCCCATGAAGGTGGTGCCTGCGGCGGTGATCAGCGCCAGGAACAGCGTGTTCCAGGCCACGCCACAACTTCCAACGTTCGGCACACCGCCGGCCAGGCAGGCGAGGCCCCAGATCCGTTCATGGCCCAGGCGGTCGCCAATGGCGCCGACGGAAAATACACCGCTCTCGTCAAAGAGCGCGCCCATCAGCGACTTGGCCACGGGCAGGGCGACGAACAGCAGCAGCAAGGCGGCGCACAGCAGCACGGCGCCGGCCACGAAGAGGTCGCCGCGGAAGCAGCCCAGGCGCGCGACACCGGCGCCGGCCAGCATCAGCAGGGCCAGCAGCACCAGCGCACCGCCCAGGCCCATGCCGAATTGGCTGCGGCCCAGTTCACCGAACGCGACGGTCAGGAATTCAAAGGACCAACCGCGCGCGCCGATGCTGAAGCCGCTGGCCAGCAAGCTCACCAGACCCAGCGCGCCACCACCCAGCAGCAGCCAGCCCTGCGTGCGCGACGCCGGCAGCAGCGCACCGCCCCCCGCGATCAGCAGACCCAGCAGCCCCAACCACAACCAGGGCTTGCCATGGCGCAGCGCCTGCACCAGGCCGCTGGCCGTGTCGCTGCCACCAAATATGCCGGGTAGCGCTTTGAGCAGGCCCATGTCCTGCTGGAAGTACCAGGGCAGCAGCGCGTAGGCCGCCAGGCCCAGCAGCAGCCAGCCGAACGTGATGCGGCGGGCGCGGGCTTGGCCAGGTGACTGGCCGCGGCTGAGCGTGATCGCCACCTATCGGGGCAACGAGTTGACGTCCTTCTCCCACTTGGAGATCAAGCGCTTGCGCTCTGCGCTGGCGCCGTACTTGGCGTAGTCGTAGTTGATGAACTTGATTTTCTTGAAGTCCGGCACCCGCGGGTCCACCTTGGCGGACTTGTTGCTAGGCAGCTGGAACTGCTTGGTCGCCGCACCCATTTCCTGTGCGGGGCCGGTCAGCGCCCACTCATAGAACTTCTTCGCAGCTTCGAGGTTGCGCGCGCCCTTGATCAGGCTCATGGAGCCGATCTCCGCACCCGTGCCGTCGGTGGGCGTGATGGTTTCGATGGGGAAGCCCTGCATCTTTTCGCCCGGGCCGTCGTGCACGAAGCTGATGCTGATGGTGGTCTCGCCGCGCGCCGCCGCCTTGATGGGGCCGGTGCCGCTGCGGGTGTACTGGCTGATGTTCTTGTGCAGCGCCTTCATGTAGTCGAAGGCCTTGTCTTCACCCATCAGCTGCACCAGCGTGGCCACCATGGTGTAGGCCGTGCCGCTGCTGGCGGGGTTGGCGACCTGGATCTCACCCTTGAACGCCGGGTTCAGCAGGTCGGCCCAGGTCTGCGGTGCCTTCAGCTTCTTCTTGGCGAGCAGTTCGGTGTTGTAGCCAAAGCCCAGCGGGCCGCTGTAGATGCCCACGGTCTTGTACTTGCTCTGGGTGGCTTGTTGCTGCGCCCAGGCGTGCAACTGCGGCAGGCTGGGGCTCTTGTATTCCAGGGTGATGTCCTGTTCGGCGGCCTGCAGGTGTGGGTCGCCGGTGCCGCCAAACCAGATGTCGGTCTTGGGGTTGGCCTTTTCGGCGACCAGTTGAGCCAGCGCTTCGCCGCTGCCCTTCAGCGACATGTTGACCTTGACACCCGTGGTGCGTGCGTAGACGGTCTGGATCATGTTGCACCACTCGGCCTGCACGGAGCAGATGATGTTCACCTGGCCGGCGTCCTGGGCATGGGCCGTGGTGGCGACGGTGGCAGCCAGCGTCGCCAGGGCCAGCGCGGGCAGGGTCTTCTTCAGCATGCTTGGTCTCTCCTCATGGCCCACAAAGGCTTGTGGGCCCGGGCCGGTCAGCGAGCATGACACTGCGGGCCCCAGGCGCGCCACGGGGGAATCACCGCCCGGTCGCTGCCAGCTTGTACCCCGCAGACCAGGGGCGTGCCCCAGGCCATGAGGCGCTTGCGAAGCGTGGATACTTCCTGCTGTTTCATCGCCCACCAGACCCACATGCCCGGAGCTTGGCTTTCGATCACGATGCGGCGCGCGGCCACGATGCTGCTTTTGGCCTTGTCCTTGGGTGCTACGCCCGCCCGGGCGCAGTCCACGTGGCTGGCCGGGCCCGAAGGCTCGGCCCTGAGCCTGGAAGACGCGCTGCAGCGGGCCTTGGACGGGGACACCATCGAACTGCTGCCCGGTGACTACAAGGGCGGCCTGGTGCTGGAAAACCGCCGCCTGACTTTGCGTGGCGTGCCGGGCAAGTCACCGTTGATCAAGGGCGACGGCAAGCCCGCCGCGGCCAAGGCCTTGTGGTTGGTGCGCGGCGGCCAGATCACCCTGCAGAACCTGGAATTCCGCGGCGCGCGCGGTGCGGACGGCAGTGGCGCGGGTGTGCGGCAGGAGGGCGGTGACCTGGTGATCGACCGCTGCCTCTTCTTTGACAACGAACACGGGCTGCTCGCCGTCAACAACGACAAGGCAACCGTGCGCATCGAATCGTCCGTGTTCGGCCTGGCACCCAAGGTGGTGGGCGGTCTGCACCACCTGCTGAACGTGGGCCGCATCGCCAAGCTGCGTGTGGCCGGCAGCCGCTTCCAGCAGGGCTTTGAGGGCCACCTCATCAAGACCCGCGCGCGTGAAAACCTGATCGTCTACAACTTCATCCACGATGGACAGCGGGGCGGCGCGTCCTATGAGATCGACATCGCCAACGGCGGCCTGGCCACCGTGCTGGGCAACGTCATCGGCCAGGGGGCTGATGGCCAGAACCCGGTGATGGTGGCCTACGGTTCCGAAGAGGGCAGCTGGGACCGCAACAAGCTGGTCGTGGCCCACAACACATTCGTGAACTACGGGTGGACGCCGTCCTGGGTGCTGCGGGTGTTCCGCGACCACCTGCCCGCGGACACCCAGGTGCTGGGCATCAACAACCTGATCGTCGGCGGTGGTGTCTTCGGCTGGGGTGCCAGTGGCGAGTTCGCCGGCAACCGCCACACCACACGCGGCATGTTGCGCGACGCCGAGACCTACGCCTTCGAACTGCCTCCGGGCAGCCTGTGGCGTGACAGCGGCGTGGACCCGCGCAACATCGCCGGCCAGGACCTGTCGCCCTATGCCGAATTCGATTGGCCTGTGGGCACCAAAGCCCTGAGCGCGGGCCGCACGTCCTGGGCGCCGGGTGCGTACCAGCGCTGACCTTTCTGACACTGCATACTGGCGCCATGGACCCCAAGAAAACCCACCCCGACACCATCGCAGCCCAGGCCCTGGGCTGGATCGACGAACACACACGTGCCATCACGCCGCCCGTGCATGTGTCCACCACCTACCTGCGCGACCCCGACAACCAGTACCGCAGCGGACGCATCTACGCGCGCGCCGACAACCCGGCCTTTGACCAGGCCGAAGCCGTGATCAACGCGCTGGAAGGCGGCCACCAGGCGCTGCTCTTTGCCAGCGGCATGGCCGCGGCCACAGCCGTGTTCCAGGCCCTGCAACCGGGCGACCATGTGCTGGCGCCCAAGGTCATGTACTGGAGCCTGCGCAACTGGCTGATGACCTTTGCCACGCAGTGGGGCCTGCAGATCGAACTGATCGACATGACCAGCCCGGACTCTGTGAAGGCGGCCGTGCGGCCAGGCAAGACCAAATTGGTGTGGGTGGAGACGCCCGCCAACCCGCTGTGGACGGTGACGGACATCCGCGCCACCGCGCAGATCGCGCACGACGCCGGTGCGTTGTTGGCCGTGGATTCCACGGTCGCCACTCCGCTGATCACCCAGCCGCTGGCGCTGGGCGCCGACGTGGTGATGCATGCGGCCACCAAGTACCTCAATGGCCACAGCGATGTGATCGCGGGTGTGCTGGTGACGCGTGAAGACAGTGATCACTGGCAACGTGTGCGCAAGGTGCGCGCGCAGGTCGGTGGCACGCTGGGTTCCTTCGAAGCCTGGTTGCTGGCGCGCGGCCTGCGCACGCTGCACCTGCGCGTGCGTGCGGCCAGCGCGTCAGCGCAGCGAATTGCCGAGCACTTCCATGGCCACCCGCTGGTGGCCGAGGTGCTGTACCCGGGCCTGCCGTCCTGCCAGGGACACGAGATTGCCAAGGCGCAGATGAAGGGCGGCTTCAGCGGCATGCTGTCCATCCGGACCAAGGGCGGCGAAGCGGCCGCCATCGCGGTGGCGGCGCAGACGCAACTCTGGAAGCGCGCCACGTCCCTGGGCGGTGTGGAAAGCCTGATCGAACACCGCGCCAGCGTCGAAGGCGTGGGCACACCGGCGCCGCCGGACCTGCTGCGCCTGTCGGTGGGCATCGAAGACGTGGGCGACCTGATCGCCGACATGGAGCAGGCCCTGGCCGCTGCCCACCGTTGACATGAACATTGCCGATGGCATTGCGGAGCAGGCCGCAGAAATCGCCGCCATCCGGCGCGACATCCACGCCCACCCGGAACTGGGCTTCGAGGAAACGCGCACAGCAGACCGCGTAGCGGCTTTCCTGCAGGCCTGCGGCATCCCCATGCACCGTGGCAT
>JANOAM010000688.1:0-10154 GCA_031411215.1 Betaproteobacteria bacterium | reverse complement strand
CGACCACCTGCGCGCCGACGGGAGCGGAACGCTGGCCGACCAGCGCATCGACGTGTCGGGCGCGCTGCCGCTGATGCCGCCGGACGCCGCCATGCGGCTGCTGGGCGTGCACGCCCACTCCGGGACCCGCGCGCGGATGCTGGCCCAGGGCGCCTGGCAGCACGAATCCGGCGGCGGTGGCACCTGGCGGGCGCGTGTTGAAAAGCTGGTGGTGGGCTCCTGGGACGGTAGCGTCGCTGACACGGCGTCTGCGTCCGTCTGGGCCCAGGCCAAGGACCTGCGCGCGGAACTCCAGTTCGCCCCTGGCGGCGCACTGGCCACGCTGCGCGCCGACGCCGGCCGTGTGCAGTTCAGCGACCAGCTCAACCTGCGTTGGGACGAAGTGAAACTGGACTTGCGCGGTGAGCAGCCGCAGATCCAGTTGCATGCCGACATCGAACCCTTCGCGCTGGCGCCGCTGCTGGCACGTGCGCAGCCCGGGATGGGTTGGTCCGGCGACATCAAGCTGTCTGCGCGTGTGGACATCCGCGCTGCCGAGAAATTCGATGCCGACCTGGTCTTCGAACGCAGCGACGGCGACCTGCACATCGCCGGCCGCGAAGGCATGCAGCTGCTGGGCCTAACGGACCTGCGCTTCGCGGTCACCGCACACGAGGGCGCCTGGAACTTCACCCAGTTCTTCAAGGGCCGCAGCCTGGGCGAAATCAGCGGCAACGCACGTGTCCAGACCACCCCCGAGCGTCGCTGGCCGCATGCCGACGCACCCCTGTCTGGCGAGATCGAAGCCCGCGTGGCGGACATCGGCATCTGGGGCGCCTGGGTGCCACCGGGCTGGCGCATGGCCGGTGAACTGCGCACCAAGGCCACCCTCTCGGGCCGCTTCGGCGAGCCGCGCTACACGGGCGAATTGAGCGGCAGCAAACTGTCGGTGCGCAACCTGCTGCAGGGCGTGAACGTCAGCGACGGCGACGTGCTGGTGCGCCTGGAAGGCGACCGTGCCGTGGTCGAACGGTTCACGCTCAAGGGTGGCGACGGCACGCTCAACCTGACCGGCGGCGCCACGATGGGCGAGTCGCTCACGGTGCACCTGCAAGCCAAGGCCAACAAGTTCCGCGTCCTGGGCCGTGTTGACCGGCTGGCCATTGCCAGCGGCCAGGTGGCCGTGGACTTCAGCGCCGACCAGGTCAAGGTCGACGGCCGGGTGGTGCTGGACGAAGCCCTGTTCGATTCCAGCAGCAGCGACGCGCCCGGACTGGACGACGACGTCACCGTGCGCCGGCTGGGCGCGGTGCAGGAAGTGGTCGACGAAAAGAAGGCCACCACGTCCCAACGTGGTATTGTCATGAACCTGGAAGTCGGCCTGGGCGAGCAGACCCGCTTCCGTGGCAAGGGTATCGACACGGGCCTGAAGGGCAATCTGCGCATGACGACGCCCGGCGGGCGGCTGGACGTGCGCGGCACCGTCAGCAGCGACGAAGGCAGCTACCGTGCTTATGGGCAGAAGCTGGGCATCGAGCGCGGCGTCATCGCGTTCAACGGGCCGGTGGACGACCCACGTCTGGACATCCTGGCGCTGCGCCAGAACCTCGACGTGCGTGTCGGTCTGCTGGTCACCGGCACGGCGTCGCAGTACCGGGCACGCCTGTACTCCGAGCCCGACATGAGCGAGACGGAAAAGCTGTCCTGGCTGCTGCTGGGCCGCGCACCCGACGGCCTGGGCCGCAACGACACCGCGCTGCTGCAACGCGCAGCCGTGGCCCTGCTGTCCGGCGAGGGCGAAGCGCCCACCGACGCGCTGATGAAGAATCTGGGCATTGACGAACTGGGTGTGAGCCAGCGCGAGTCCGGCGACGTGCGCGAAACCGTCATCACGCTGGGCAAGCAGCTGTCCCGCAACTGGTACCTGGGCTATGAACGCGGCGTCAACGCGACCACGGGCACTTGGCAGCTGATCTACCGCATCGCCCAGCGCTTCACGCTGCGGGCGCAGAGCGGGCTGGAGAACTCACTGGACGTGTTGTGGACCTGGCGCTTCCAGGAAACGCCGCCGGATGCGGCCATGCGAAAATCCACCGCTACGCCGCCGTAGTTCAATGGATAGAACGGGGACCTCCTAAGTCTCAGATGCAGGTTCGATTCCTGCCGGGGGCACCACGCCGTGGGGACCCAAGGTCCCTTCGGACCTTGGGGCGGCGTGGTGGGCTTTGCGCCTGCAAGCGCAAGGCCACCACGCAGTTCACCCCAGCCCCACCGCCCGCGCCGCACGGTCCCAGAAGCGCTCCGCGCTGACCTCGACCCGCTGCTGCGAATTGAATTCGCGCAAGCGCTGAAGCTCACGCAGCACTGGCGCTGCAAAGCCGCGGCGGCTGCCTCGGCGATCATTCAGGAGATCGTCCAGCAACTGCGCGCTGGTCTTGGCGTCCACCCAGGCAAAGGCGATGCGGTTGGCCACGCGCGGGTACAGCTCGCACAGCCGCACGGGGCGCCGTCGCACCGGCAACTGGCGCAACCACCTTCGTGTGGTACCGGTGAGCACCAGGTCGGTCTCGCGCGATGGCCGCCGGACCTGGGCGTACCTGGGCTCGCCGGGGTCGGTGACGGCCGCGTCGGCCATGCGTTGGAGCAGATCGAACTTCACACCCGTGTTGTCGGCGAAACAAGTCGGTTACTGAAACCGGGTTCCCCCGGGGGTCCGCTCAATCAGGGGGTCGTCGGATGGACCGGCGGGCGCGGCGGCCACTTGAGCTTGGGTCCTCAAGTCCTTCACACAGCAGACGAAAACAGATACGTGGCCCCGGGCTCCGGGGTGCAACTTTCACAGCTGCTCACGCTCCAACAGGTCGCTCAGACCTATACTGGATCTGGGTGCGACCGCAATAGGAAAGCACAGGGAAAGGCGCGTCAAGCATGGGCTCCAAACTGAAAGTAGCCGGCGTTTTAGCCGTCGGCGTGATCGCCGGTGCATTGACCACGATGCAACTGCAGGCCACGGCGCGCAGCGCCTTCGGCCCTTTGCCGCTGGAAGAAGTGCAGCAGCTCGCTGCCGTCTTCGACCGCGTCAAGGCCGAATACGTGGAGCCGGTGGATGAGAAAAAGCTCATCTCAGACGCCATCGCCGGCATGGTCGCGGGCCTGGACCCGCACTCGCAATACCTGGACAAGAAGACCTTCAAGGAATTCCGCGAAGCCACCGGTGGCAAATTCATCGGCATCGGCATTGAAATGGGCATGGAAGACGGCCTGGTCAAGGTCGTGTCGCCCATCGAAGGCTCGCCCGCCTTCCGCGCCGGCTTGAAGCCCGGCGACCTGATCACCCGCATCGACGACACGCCCGTCAAGGGCATGACCGTGGACCAGGCCGTCAAGCGCATGCGCGGCGACCCGTCGACCAAGGTCGTGCTGACCATCTACCGCAAGCTGGAAAACCGCAGCTTCCCCGTCACCATCATCCGCGAAGAGATCCGCATGCAGAGCGTGCGGTCCAGGATGGTGGAACCGGGCTACGGCTGGATCCGTGTCAGCCAGTTCCAGGACCGCACGGTGGACGACTTCGCGCGCAAGCTGGAAGACCTCTACAAGCAGGACCCCAACCTCAAGGGCCTGGTGCTGGACCTGCGCAACGACCCGGGCGGCCTGCTGGACGGCGCCGTGGCGCTGGCAGCGGCCTTCCTGCCGTCTGACGTGGTGGTGGTGTCCACCAATGGCCAGATCCAGGAGTCCAAGCAGACCTTCCGCGCCGCGGCCGCAGATTACGCCCGCCGTGGTGGTTCGGACCCGTTGAAGAAGCTGCCGGCCGCGCTGAAGAAGGTGCCGCTGGTGGTGCTGGTCAACGAAGGCTCGGCTTCTGCCAGCGAGATCGTGGCCGGCGCGCTGCAGGATCACAAGCGCGCCATCATCATGGGCGCCCAGACCTTCGGCAAGGGCTCCGTGCAGACCATACGCCCGCTGCCCGGCGACACGGCGCTGAAGATCACCACCGCGCGCTACTTCACGCCAGGTGGCCGCAGCATCCAGGCCAAGGGCATCCTGCCGGACATCTTCCTGGACGAAACCGCCGAGGGCAATGTCTTCGCCGCTCTGCGCATGCGTGAGGCCGACCTGGACAAGCACCTGCAGGGCAACGACGAGCAGAAAGACGCTGCCCGTGAAAAAGCCCGCGAAGAAGCGCGCAAGAAGCTGGAAGAGCAGTTGGCCAAGAGCAAGGAACCCATCAAGCCGCTGCCGGAATTCGGCACCGCGGAAGACTTTCCGTTGCTGCAGGCGCTGAACCAGTTGCGCGGCCTGCCGGTGATGGCCAGCAAGACTGCGGCCAGCGAACAGCGCGCTGAAGCGGCGACCACACCCGCCAAGTAAGCACGCGCCCGGCGCCACCAACGGGCCCGCTTCGGCGGGCCTTGTCACTTCTGCTTGTCGCGTCTGCATCACCACCCTTTGCCGCTAAGCTTCCCGCCATGGACGACCCCAAGACAGTCGCGCTGACTGCGCGCAATTTCCCCACCGCCAAGGAAGAGGCCGCGGCTGAGCGTGAACCCGACCTCTACGGCGGCCCCACCAGCGCCTACCGCCTGGCCTTCACCGACGAAGCCTTTTTGCTGCGCGAGGAACTGCGCCCGGTGCGCATGCAGCTGGAACTGCTGAAGCCGGAACTGGTGCAGCAGGAACAGGGCATCGAAAGCACCATCGTCATCTTCGGCAGCGCACGCATCAAGCCGCCGGATGTGGCCGCACAGCTGTTGGCCCACGCCCAGGCCAGCGGCGATGAACAAGCCATCAAGCGCGCCCAGACCCAAGTGGCCATGAGCCGCTACTACGACGAGGCACGGCGCTTTGCCGCCCTGGCCACGCAGCGTTCACGCGACCACGCCACGCCGCTGTACGTGGTGACCGGCGGCGGCCCCGGCATCATGGAAGCCGGCAACCGCGGTGCCTTTGAAGTCGGCGGCAAGAGCATCGGCCTGAACATCGTGCTGCCGCACGAACAAGCGCCCAACCCCTACATCACGCCGGAGCTGTGTTTCCAGTTCCACTACTTCGCGCTGCGCAAGATGCACTTCGTGATGCGCAGCATCGCGCTGGTGTGTTTCCCGGGCGGCTTCGGCACGCTGGACGAGCTGTTCGAGACCATGACCCTGGTGCAGAACGGCAAGAGCCGCAAGCGCCCCATCCTGCTCTTCGGCCGCGACTTCTGGGAACGGCTGATCGACTTCCAGTATCTGGTGGACACCGGCATGATCAGCGCCGCCGACCTGCAGCTGTTCCGCTTTGTCGAGACCGCTGAAGAAGCCTGGGCCGTGCTGGCCGAGCACTATGGCTTTGACGAGCCGCCCACCCTGACGGGCGAGTTCGCCGATGACATCTGATCAGCCCGCCAGCGCTTCGCGCGCCATGCGCATGAAGCCATCAGCCGCCGCGCCGTCCAGCCAGCGTGTGACCACCACCGCGTCGTGCGCCGGCTCCAGCCACACCGTGTGGCCGCCAGCGCCTTGCATGAAGCTGGCTCGTTCCGACGCTGCCGGGAAGTACTGCCGGCCCGGGTTGAGCCACACCAGCCAGCCATAGAAGGGTGCGATGGCGCAGGGCTGGCGCATGGCCGCGACCCAGGCCGCCGGCAGCAACTGGCGGCCTTCATGCACGCCGTCCGACAACAGCAACTGCCCCAGTCGCGCCTGGTCGCGCGCGCTGATCGACACACCACCGCCCCAGTGCGTGCCGCCAGGCACCGACGGCATGCGGCGGCCGTTTAGCGTCACGTAGGCGTCGTCGTAGGGCCGCCAGGCCCAGTCCGCGCTGGACCCCAGTGGCCGCATCAGCGCCTCGTCAAACACCTCGGGCAGCGGCTGGCCGAACAGGTGCAGCAGCGCCAGCGACAGCTGGTTGATGCGCACGTCGTTGTATTCCCAGTAGCTGCCCGGTGCCTGCAGCGGTCGCACGCCGCCCTTGGGGCCACCCGCCGGCCGCGGGTCGTGGCTGACCTTGCGCCAGCGGTCCACGGTGTCGGGCAGGCCGAAGCACGCTCCTTCCCACTCACTGGTTTGCTCCAGCAGGTGGCGCCAGGTGACCAGGCGGTTGCAGCCTTCGTCGAAGCCGATGCCGGGCACACGCGCCACCACGGCCTCATCGACATCGGGCAACAGGCCACGGCCATGGGCCACGCCGGCCAGCAGGCACAGGTAGGTCTTGGCGACGCTGAAGGTCAGGTCGGCGCGGTCGATCTCGCCCCACGACGCGACTTCCAGCCCATGCTGCAACACGACACCCGCCACGCCACCCCGTGGGTGCACGGGGCCGCGCAGCCGGTTGTAGGGTGGCGGGTCGTCGTGATGCACGCCCCAGCGGGCAGGGTCGGCTGCTGGGTCGCGCGGCCAGGCGGTTTCGTGGGCCAGCGCGAATTCGGCGCAGGCTTGCCACAGTGAGGCGGGCAGGGGTGTCAACAGCGTCATGGGCCCACTCTAACGGCCGGCGGGTCGGCACAATGCGCCGCCATGAACCGACTCGTTTCTCTCATCGGCGCGCCGACCGACATCGGCGCTGGCGCGCGTGGCGCCAGCATGGGGCCCGAAGCCCTGCGTGTGGCAGGCATCGCCCCCATCCTGGAAAGCCACGGCCTGGAGGTGCTGGACCGCGGCAACCTCAGCGGTCCAGCCAACCCCTGGTTGCCGCCGGTGGACGGCTACCGTCACCTGGCCGAGGTCGTCGCCTGGAACCAGGCCGTGCACGAGGCGATCTACACCGAGCTGCAACTGGGCCGCCTGCCCATCCTGCTGGGTGGCGACCATTGCCTGGGCATAGGCAGCATCAGCGCTGTGGCGCGCCACTGCCGTGACACCGGCAAGAAATTGCGTGTGCTGTGGCTGGACGCCCATGCCGACTTCAACACCAGTGTGCTGACCCCCAGCGGCAACATCCACGGCATGCCCGTGGCCTGTTTGTGTGGCCATGGTCCGCAGGCGCTGATCGAGATCGGCGGTACCGTGCCCGCACTCAACCCCAAGAGCGTGCGGCAGATCGGCATCCGCAGCGTGGACGCGGGCGAAAAGCGCTTGGTGCACGAGGTGGGCCTGGAGGTATTCGACATGCGCTACATCGACGAGAAGGGCATGCGCGAAACCATGGAACTCGCGCTGGCCACGCTGGACGACAAGACCCATCTGCATGTGAGCTTTGACGTCGATTTCCTGGACCCCGACATTGCCCCCGGCGTGGGCACCACCGTGCCCGGCGGCCCCACCTACCGCGAAGCCCAGCTGTGCATGGAGATGATTGCGGATACGGGCCGGCTGGCCAGTCTGGACGTGATGGAACTCAACCCGGCGCTGGACGTGCGCAACAAGACCGCCGAACTGGCGGTGGACTTGATCGAAAGCCTCTTCGGCAAGAGCACGCTGATGCGGGCGTAGGCCATCAAGCGCCGGGCTGGCGGGCGCATTCCTCAAACACACGCGCCTTGCACTGCGCACAGATGGCCGGGTCCAGCCTGGGCACGATGGCCGCGATGGCGCTGCGCTTGTCGGCATAAAGATGGTCGGCGCCCAGGCGTTCGACAAAGCCGCTGGCACGCCAGGTGTTCATCACTTCAGGACGCGGGCGGTGGAAGTAGAGGTCCCCGCCCATGGCCAGCCGGCGCACGCGCTCACGCTCCCACAAGGCCGCGCCCGCAGCGTCCACGAAGTTCATGCTCTTGGTCATGACCAGCAGGTGGCGCGCGGGCTCGGGCGCGTCGTGCAAGGCCTGCAGCGCGTCGGCCACATGGGCCTCGGCGCCGAACCAGACGGGGCCTTCCATGCGCAGCAGCTTCAGCTGCGGGCACTCTGGTGCGCCGGTTTCCAGCACCACAAAGGGCCTCAGCTCCGATGCGCCCGGCAGCCCAGGCGGCGTGGCAAAACCCATGTTGCGCAAGGCCGGGTGCGCGGTGCGGTGCAGGTAGACGACCAGTGACGCCGCCACACCGGTCAACACGGCCACCTGCAGCGGCAGCAGCAGCGTCGCCAGCAGCGTGCCGCCAGCCACGGCCGCTTCGCGCCGGTCCACACGCAGCAACTCGCGCCAGGCGGGCTGGTCGATCAGGCTGAAAGCCACCAGCAACAGCAAGCCGCTGACGGCTGCCATCGGCACCCAGGCCAGCAGCGGCGCCGCCAGGGCCACCAGCGCGACCAGAGTGAGTGCCGCCATCACACCCGACAGCGGTGTGCGCGCACCCGCCTGCAGGTGCGGAATGGACCGGTTCAAGGACCCACAACTGGCGAAGCAGTGGAAGAAGGCGCCCACCGTGTTGGCCAGACCCTGGCCCAGCACCTCACGGTTGACGTCCAGTTCCTGCCCGCTGCGCTGCGCCAGCGCCTTGGCGATGGCCACCGACTGGCCCAGCGCCACCAGCGTCAGCGCCAGTGCGATGGTGGCCAGGCGCGGCACGTCAGCCGAGCGCATGTCCGGCACATCCCAGTCCGGCCAGGCCTGCGGCAAGGGACCCGTGAGGTGCAAGGTCCAGCCGCCCATCACCTGCATCACCCAGCCCGCCACCGTGGCCAGCGCCAGGGCCAGCAAGAGCCCGGGCCCACGCGGCCACCACTGGCGCAGCGCGGCCGCCAGCAGCAACGTGCCCAGGCCCAAGGCCAGCGCCGGCAGGTCGGGCTGCGGCCAGGCGTGCAGGTCCAGCACGGCATGCCAGGCAATCAGCACAGCAGCCCCGGTGGTGAAACCCAGCAGCACCGAGGGCGCGATGAAGTGCGTCAGCACGCCCAGCCTCAACAAGGCCACGGCGACCTGCAGCAAGCCCACCATCAAGGTCAGCACCAGCGCCAGGCGCAGGTAGTCGGCGCTGCCGGCCAGAGCCAGCGGCGCCAGCGATGCGGCCAGGGCCAAAGACAAGGCATTGGTGGGGCCGGTCAGCACATGCCGGCTGGACCCTGCAAGCGCCGCCACGGCGGTCGGCACCACTGCGCTGTAGAGCCCCCAGGCCGGCGGCAGACCGGCCAGTGCTGCAAAGGCAATGGCCTGTGGCAGCACCAGCACGGCAGCCAGCAGGGCCGCGCTGAAATCGGCTCGCAGCGTGTTGCGGTTGACCTCGCCCACCCAGGATCCCAACCAGCGGGCCAAGGCAGGTGCACGGGTCGGCGACAGCATGGGCGGCGAGGTTAGCACCCCCCTGCTTGAACAGGCCCTAAGATCCGACGATGCTTTTGTGTTCCCGCTTGACCCTCACCACTGCCCACTGCCTGTGGGGCTTCCTTTGCATGCTGATGCTGGGCGCGGCGCAAGCTGCCAGCAACGGCAGCCCCAAGCCACCTGTTGCCACTGCGCCCACCGCAGTCGCTGCACCGGCGCCGGCCGCTTCGGCCGCTGAAACGCCGATCACCGGCGCCGGCCAGCGCATCTACGAACGCACACGCAGCCGGCTGCTGCAGGTGCGCACGCTGCTGAAGACGCAGGACAGCCAGTCCTCGGTCGGCTCTGGCTTCCTGGTTGAAGACGGCAAGCTGCTGGTCACCAACTACCACGTGGTCAGCCAGTTTGCGCTGCAGCCCACACGCTACCGGCTCGTCTATGCCACGGTGGACGGCCGCCACGGCGCGCTGGAACTGCTGGCCTTTGACGTGCTGCACGACGTGGCCCTGCTCAGGCCCGTCGAGCGTGACGCCTTCGCTGGCCGCGGCGCCGTGGAACTGCGGCCGGAAAACGACCCGCTGCCGCGCGGTGCGCGCATCTTCAGCATGGGCAACCCGCTGGACGTGGGCTTTGCAGTCGCCGAAGGCAACTACAACGGCCCGGCCGAACGCAGCTTCCTGCCGACGCTGTTCTTCGGCGGGTCCCTGTCCGCCGGCATGAGCGGCGGCCCGGCGCTGGACGAACAGGGCCGGCTCATCGGCGTCAACGTGGCAGCGCGGCGCGACGGCGAGCAGGTCAGCTTCCTGGTCCCGGCTGATTTCGTGCGGGCCTTGATCGCACGAGGGCGCGGCGCCCAGCCCATCACCACCGCCGCCTGGCCGGCCATCACCCAGCAGTTGCTGCAGCACGAAGCCACGCTGACCCAAGGTTTCATCGCCCAGCCCTGGCGCAACGCCGGCCACCCGACCTACCGCATCCCGGTGCCGCAGGAAACCTGGATGCGCTGCTGGGGCCGCGGCTCGCCGCAGGCCGCACGCGGCATGCAGTTCGAA
>JANOAM010000687.1:0-3943 GCA_031411215.1 Betaproteobacteria bacterium | reverse complement strand
CGGCAACCAGCGCGCGCGCATGGGCAAGAGCGGCGTGAGAGGCGTTGAAGTCACCGCGGTCGGCGTGCACACCGGCCACGCATGCCAGGGTATAGGCCGAGCCGATGGCCAAGGCACCGCGGTGCTGTGCGTTTGCCTGTTTGACCTGTAGGGCCAGATGCAAGGCCTCCAAGGCCTCCGGGTAGTTGCACACCGCGGCTAGTGCCTGGCCCAGCGTGGCGTTGAGTTGCGCAAGCAGGCGTGTGTCTCCCAACGCTTCAGCACACGCCTTTGACTCCTTTGCCAGCTCTACGGCGCGGCGCGGCTGACCGAAGACGAAGCGCAGGTACGCCTCCCAGTACAACGAGCGCGCCAGAAGCTGACCGTCGCCAAGGTCGCGAGCCGTCCGCACGCAGCGCTCCATCAATGGCAGCGCTTGTGGCAGCGGCAGTGGATCGAATGTGCAGGCCATTGCGAGGCGATGAATCAGCATGCACCAACGCGCGCGGGCCGCAGGCGCTTCGATGCCCAGATACTCGGCTGCCTCGATCGCCGCAAAGAACTGGCGCCGCGCGTTGTCAAACGCGCCCAGCCGCATGGCATGTTCGCCAGCAGCTTCACAGAACTGCATGGCCTGCGCCCAATCACTGGCGGCCCATGCGTGGTGGGCCAGCGCCTCCAGGCGCTCGGCCGGATCTAGTCGCGCCGCCGTCTCTCCTTCGAGCAACAACAAGCTCTGGCGATGAAGCGTTGTGCGGCGCTGCAGCGGAATCAAGTCATACAGCGCGTCGCGCGACAAGCCATGGCGAAAACGCAGCATATCCAGGCCGTCGGGATATAGCAGGTCAGCATTGGCGAGTTGATTCAGCACCTGCTCGTCCAGTCCGCCCGGCACCAAGTCGTCAAGCAGCCACCGGGGGACGCGCAAGCCCACCACGGCAGCCGCCTGGGCCGTGTTCCAGACGCGTTCTTCGAGGCCTTCCACCCGCGCAGCCATCATGGAGCGCATCCAGGCGCCCGAGCTAGAACGGGCACGTGGCGCGCTGTGACGCAGGAACTGCCAGCCAGCTTCCCCCCGGTCGCGCAGCATGTGGCACATCTCTTCGACGAACAATGGCACGCCCCCGGCGTACTCGTGCAGTTCATCGACGACAAACGGGTTAGTGCTGGGCACAAGCGCCTGCACGATGTGGTTGGTCTCCTCGCGCGTAAGTGGTTGCGGGCTGACTGCTGCACGATCGTGGCCGACGCTGCCATCGACCTCGCGCGACGCGACAACGACAAGCAGCGCCGTGGTGGCATTCAGCACATCGTCGAGCAGCCGGCGGCTCGCATCGTCGGCCCAGTGCCAATCATCGAGCAACAGCACGCAGCGGTCACCGTCCTGCTTCACAAGCAAGCCCAGGCTGCGCTCGCGAATGTCCAATGCGTCGCCGCCTGCCGCGCTTGCACTCTCAGATGCGGCGGCGGGAGGCTGTGAGGCCAACAGCTGGCGGAAGGGCTCGAGAACCGGTGTGAAGCCGTAAGACTCGCAGCCTCCGCGCAAGCTCACGACGCCCCGTTGTGAGAGCTGGGCCGCGAGCTCGTCGAGCAGCCGCGTCTTGCCAATGCCGGCTGAGCCACGAACCTCGATCACCCGGCTCTTGCGCTCTGTTTGTGTACAGGCCTGCAGCAACTCGGCCAGCGGCGCATCGCGCCCGAGAAACGGCGATAAGCCTCGCAAGTGCGAAGCGTCAATACGCCTTCGCAGGAGGCTCAGACCTTGCACCCGTACCGCGCGCACCGGCACGGTGCGACCGGCCAGAACGAGATTTTCGACCGGGCTGGTTTCGAAGAACACCAGCTCTGGGCCAAGCGCGTCGGCGTCGGCGAGGATGGCGCCGCGCGGCGCGGCAGTGGACATTCGCGCCGCGGTGTTGACGGTATCGCCCACAACGTCAAGCTCGCCGCGGGCGCGGTCACCTGGCAGCACGTACACCAACCCCGCGTGTATCCCGGTATGCAAGGCGAGCCGTTGCGGCCCTCCGGGCAACGACAGCGCAGGCCAAATCGCGACCTCGGCATGAGCCTCTAGCGCCGCCTGGCACGCATGCCGCGCGTCGTGCTCACCCGCGGTGGGGTGGCCGAAGACGGCAAGACTGCCGTCGCCTTGGGTACGCACGATACGTCCGCCATGGCGTGACACGGCGGAGCCAACGGTCCTTCGCACCCGTTCGAGCAACTCAGCCAGGACCTCGAACTCCAACTGGCCAGCCAGTTGACTGGATCCGCTGAGATCACAAAACATCAAGGTTAGGAACCGGCGCTGTGGTGCCTGCAGATCGACATCGGCAGTTGAGCTCATCGGGCGGACGCACTCCTCGCGATTTCTATTGGACTCTGTCGTTGGCCAACGGTACACGAACTCTCGTTCGCCATGCCCGGAGTCGTGTGAGGAACGCGGGGTGCCGGCCGATTCTGAGAACTCGCTATTCCGCAAGACGATGGCAACTCCGCCAAGTCCCGCATTTGTGGGACTCGGGTAGGTCGGCGTCCCATCGCGATTGGATGCTTTCGCCGCGCAGACCTTTTACCTTTTGTTCACGATGCGCCAACGCTCGCAGCGAGCGATCAGCAATCGGATTCGATGTAGTCAACCTCTCACTCTGGAGAACGTCATGAATCGCCTACTTCAACACCTGTTCCACATCTTCACCGGGCTAGCGGCCCTACTTTCCGCCGTGGCCACCCATGCGGCCACCAACGCAGACGCAGCGCCGCCGCCTTCGCGCGCCGCGCTGCGCGAGGCCTGCAAGGACGCCGACAGCGAACTGCAGCAGGCCATGGGCGCGCTGGTGGCGCAGCGTGGCCTGGAAGGCGCTGTGCGCATCGACATGGAAATTCAGGGCAAACGCGTCAGCGCCGTGTCCGTGGCCGGTGGCTCGCCGGCGGACCGGCCCGACATTCGGCGTGCAGTGCGCCGCCTGAATTGCGACACCGGGGCCGCAGAGTTGCGGACGGTCAGCTTCGAGGTGACCTTCGCCAGAGACGAAACGGCTCGCAGCGCAGGCGGCTGATAGCGGCGCCGGGGCGTGCAGCGGCGGGTGCGGGCGCCGGTCAATCGTCTGCCGCGCCCGTCCCCACCGGCACATCCAGCACCCGCACCGCCTCCCGCATCCACCACAGCATCACCAGTGCCGGTGCCGCCAGCACCGTGCTGATGATGAAGAAGGTCGGCCAGCCGATGCTCTCGGCCAGCACCCCGGCCAACGGCCCCACCCAGACACGCCCCACGCTGGCAAAGGCGGACAGCAACGCGTACTGCGTGGCCGTGAAGCGCTGGTTGCACAGGCTCATCATGAAGGCCACGAAGGCGGCGTTGCCCATGCCGCCGCTCAGGTTCTCGAAGGCCACCACGGCCAACAGGCCGCCGTCCACGGGCGTGGGTGTGGCCAGCTTGACGAAGCCCCAGTCGAAGGCCGGCAGCACGGCGCCCGGCAGTCCGCCCTTGCCGCTGACGGCCAGCCACCAGAAGCCCATGTTGGACACCAGCTGCAGCACGCCGAAGATCATCAGTGACCGCCACAGGCCCAGCTTCAGCATCCACAAGCCGCCCACCAGCGCGCCGAAGATGGTCAGCCACAGGCCGATCACCTTGTTCACCACGCCCACCTCGGCGGATGTGTAGGCCATGCTCTTCAGCAGGAAGGGCGTCATCAGCGATCCCGCAAAGGCGTCGCCCAGCTTGTAGAGCACGATGAACAGCAGGAAGGCCGCCGCGCCACGCTGGCTAAAGTAGCTGTTCAAGCCACCCAGCAGCGTGTCGAAGCGGGCCTTGCGCGCAGCCCAGGCGGCCAGCGGCAGCGTGAGGCCTATGCCCAGCAACAGGGTTGCCAGGTCCACCCAACGCTTTTGCAGCGCCACGGGGAGTGAGGTGCCCTGCAGCAGCGGGCCGAAAAGCGCCTGCGCCACGGTGCCACCCAAG
>JANOAM010000686.1:0-2133 GCA_031411215.1 Betaproteobacteria bacterium | reverse complement strand
CGGCGCCTTGATGGAAGCCGGCAAGCTGGATGAAGCCGCCAAGGAAATTGCCGAAGCCCAGCGCCTGAACGGGCCCAGCGCGTGGACGCACCAAGGCCTGGCAGAACTGGCCGAACGGCGCGGTGCGCTGGCCGAATCCAGGCGCCAGGCCGAACTGGCCCGTGCCGCCTGGCGCAACGCGCAGGGAGCCAGCCTGCCCAGGATCTAGTTCTGTACTTGCCTGCCAGCACCCCCCGTGTCGATTTCCCGGCGTCTGGATCGTCGGGCATGCATCAGCCCTCACCGTGACCTGCCATGAACCTCCGATACCTGTTGGTCCCCCTGCTTCTGCCGACCTTGCCGGCCCTGGCCGAACCCGCGCCCTACACCATCGACCCGACGCACACCTACCCCAGCTTCGAGGCCGACCATATGGGCATCTCCACCTTCCGCGGCAAGATGACGCGCAACCGCGGCACGGTGCTGTTGGACAAGGCCGCCGGCACGGGCACGCTGGAGGTCACGGTCGACCTGGACAGCATCGACTTCGGGCTGCCCGCCCTGAACAGCTGGGCCCGGGGCAAGGATTTCTTCGACGTGCCGAAGCACCCGCATGCTCTTTACAAAGGCAGCTTCAAGGTCCCCGCGGCCGGCCAGTCAACGCCTGTGCAAGGCGAGCTCACGCTGCACGGCGTGACGCACCCGGTGGAGCTGACGCTGCATTCACTCAAGTGCATTCCACACCCGCTGGTCAAGCGCGACCTGTGCGGTGCGGATGCATCGGGCCGCTTCATGCGCGACGACTTCGGCCTGGACATGGGCAAGCAGTACGGCTTCAAGATGGACGTGCAGCTGCGCATCCAGGTGGAGGCGCTGGCCGATCGTTAAGCGACGCGCCCGCCGTCCTTCTTCTTCACGGGCGTGCTGCCCTGGCTCATCTGTTCCAGCGCCAGCAAGGCTTCCACTTGCAACATGAAGTGCTGCAGGTACTGCGGTGAGGCCGCGCGCATCACCGTCAGCGCCTGGTGCAGCAGCCGCTGGGTGTTCAAGGGGCCCGCGTTGTCGGGCACCTTGGCCTGGGTCTGGTTGAGCCGCTGTTCCATGCCCAGGCGCGCCCAGGTGCCGCGGTAGTCGCGCACGGCCTTGAGTTCACCGGGTGGCGCCGCGTGGCGGGCGATGTAGGCCAGCAAGTGGGCCAAGGGGCTGCTGCGCGGC
The DNA here is from genome assembly GCA_031411215.1 of Betaproteobacteria bacterium. Classification (GTDB taxonomy): domain Bacteria; phylum Pseudomonadota; class Gammaproteobacteria; order Burkholderiales; family Burkholderiaceae_C; genus Rubrivivax. The sequence goes on along the minus strand of JANOAM010000686.1, from coordinate 939 downwards.
GTGGGTGCAGGCGCGGAGACAGCTGGTACGGGGGCCGCGCGCAAGGCCTGCAGCCGCTGCTCCATCACCTGCCGTGCCGCGCCCTGGTGTTGGGCTGCCCGCCGCGCCAGCGCGTCCACGTGGCGCTGGCGCACGGGGTCTGCGCCGTGCGCGCTCATGTGCCGGCCACCTTCTTCACGCTGGGCCGTGGTGTCGGCGTGATCTCCACACGGCGGTTCTGCGCGCGGCCGGTGGCGTCGGCGTTGGACGCCACAGGCTGCTCCGCCCCAAAGGCCGCGGCAAACACCGCCGCTGGTGGCACACCGGCGTCGATCAGCGCCCGCGTCACGGTGAGCGCACGTTGTGCGGACAGTTCCCAGTTGTCCTCAAACTGCTGGCTGCCGCCGCGCATCTGCCGGTCGTCGGTGAAGCCGCTGACCATCAGCATCTCGTCGCGCGCCACCAGGTAAGCGGCCAACGTGGTGGCCAGGTTCTTCAGCAGCACACGGCCCTCGGGCTGCAGCTGGTCGGAATTGAAGGCAAACAGCAGGCTGCTGCTGATGCCGATGCGGCCGTTGTTCAGCGTCACGCGTCCTTCGGCCAAAGGAATGGCCAGCGCCTTTTCCAGGGCCGTGCGGCGCTGCTCTTCGGCCTGGCGCTTCTTCACCTCGTCCTGCAGCCGCGTGGCCAGGTCCAGCTGCAGCGCCATGGTGCAGACCAGGATCAGCACAAACGCGCCCAGCAGGCCCGCCATCAGGTCCCCGAACACGGCCCACACAGGGGCTGATGCTTCGTGGGCCAGGTCGCTTCCGGCGTCCAGCTCGTCCATGGTCAGGCTTCAGCAGCGGCAGAGGCTGCAGCCTGCTGGCGCGCCAGGCGCTGCAGGTCGTCCACGATCTGCTTCTGCGACAGCAGGCTCAGGTCGATGACCTCCCGCGCTTGCGCCACGTAGTAGGCCAG
>JANOAM010000685.1:0-2071 GCA_031411215.1 Betaproteobacteria bacterium | reverse complement strand
CTACGCCGAAGGCAACTTCATTGAAGCCGGCCGCGACACCAGCTTTCTGCAGACGGGTGAAGCCAAGTACGGCAAGCCCATCCTGGACCTGGTGGTGAGCCCCGCGGCGTCACTGGAAGACGCCACCAAATGCGTGCTGGTCTCGTTCGATTCCACCATGCTCAGCAACCTGTCGGTGGGCATGCCCATCGACCTGCTGTGTTATGCGCAGGACAGCCTCAACGTGACCATGCAGCGCCGCTTCGACGTGGGTGACGCCTACTTCGAATCACTGAAGCAGCAGTGGATCGCGGGCACGCGCCAGGTGTTTCACGACCTGCCGGCGCTGGTCTGGTGAGGCTGCAGCAGACCTCAAGGCTGCAGCACGGCACGGCCGCGGATGCTGCCGCTGCGCAGTTCGGCCAGGACTTCATTGACGGCTGACAGCGGGCGCGGTGTGACTGGCATCGCGGGCAGGCCGCCCAGGCGCGCCAGAGCCATCAGTTCGCCCATCTCGGCCAGGCTGCCGACATAGGACCCGGTGATGCGCACGGCGCGCAGCGGCAGCATGGCCGGCATCACGGGTGCTGATCCACCGAACAGGCCCACGCACACCAGGTGGCCTCCTTTGCGCAATGCAGACAGGCCGAACGTGAACGTGGCCGCTGCGCCGACAAAGTCGATGGCCGCTGCTGCGCCGCCTGTGGCTTTCATGAAAGCCTTGGTGGCGCCGGCGTCGGTCGGGTCCAGGCAGTCCACGGCGCCGGCTTCGCGGGCCAGGTCCCACTTGCTGCGGTCGATCTCGGCCACCACCGGCTTCACGCCCAGCGCCGCCGCCGCCATGCGCACACCCGACAGGCCCACACCACCGGCGCCGATGATCAGCAGCGTGTCGCCGGCCCCCAGTGGCGCGCACTTCTTCAGCGCACCGTAGGCGGTCAGGCCGGAACAGGCGTAGGTGCAGGCCTGGTCTTCGGGCAGCGGGTCGTAGGCGAACAGGTAGCGCGCGTGCGGCACCAGCACATGGTCGGCAAAACCGCCGTCGCGGTTCAGGCCCAGGGCGCGCGGCGCTGCGCACAGCTCTTCGTGGCCGCTCTGGCAGGCGCCGCAGGTGGTGCAGCCGATCCAGGGGAACACGACACGGCGGTCGCCGACGGCCACACCTTGCGCATCAGGACCGACGGCAACCACGGTGCCGGCAATCTCATGCCCCAGCACACGCGGCGGCGCAATGCCGCGGCTGATGTCGAGCTTGTTGCCGTTGCCCAGGTCGAAGAAACCTTCGTGCAGGTGCACGTCGCTGTGGCACAGGCCGCAGCTGCCTACGCGCAGCAGCACTTCACTGCCGGTGGGCTGCGGCGTGTCGCGCAGTGCCTGGGCCAGGGGCTTACCGAAGGTGTCGAAGGGGTAGCTGAGCATGGGCTTCACCGGTGGTCGTGTGTGGCGCGGGCGGGCCGCACATGTGGCGCCCCTGCGGTGGACTCTAGCGGTGTGCGGCGGTGGGTGCCTCGGTCAAAGTCATGGCGCGCCCAGGAACGCAGGGTCGATAAGCAGGAATTCGTTCTGCCCAATCTGCCGGGTGTAGATCTTGCCGTCGAGACCGATGAGGGTGAGCTGCGACCCGTTGCCCCAGACGTGGCGCATCTTGGGGAAGGGTAGCGTCTCCAGGCTCAAGCAAGTGCCGGGGCCGTAGTAGTAGTTGTAGCCTGTGCCGTCGACCCGGCAGACGCGGAACGTGGCGGGCGTGGTGTAGGTCGGGTAGTCCTGAACGTCCCAGAGTTTGACAGTGCCGTCTCGCAGCAGCGCGGCCGAAGAGCCGTTGGTGTCACCGGCGATCTGCACCACGTCGGCCAGGCCGGGGATCTGCACCGGTGTCGGTTTGGGGGTGCGGGTGCCGTCGGCGGACTGGCCGCTGGTGTTGGCACCCCAACCCCAGACCGTGCCGTCGGACCGCAGCGCCAGATTGAAGGCGCCGACCGTGGTCAATGCCGAGACGGAATTGAGCCCCACCACCAGAGTCGGCACGTTGACGCTGTCGAACAGGTTGCGGTCCGTCGTGATCAAGCCCCACTGGTAGACCCGGCCCGCGCTG
>JANOAM010000684.1:0-5674 GCA_031411215.1 Betaproteobacteria bacterium | reverse complement strand
CCCGCAGCCAGCTGCGCGACATCCCTGATGCGGACGCGCTGTACTTCACCATGCTCAACTCCAACAAGCGCTCGCTGACGCTGGACACCAAGCAACAGGAAGGCAAGGCAGTGCTGGAGAAGCTGATCAAGGAATCCGACGTGATGGTGGAGAACTTCGGCCCCGGCGCGCTGGACCGCATGGGCTTCACCTGGGAGCACATCCAGTCACTCAACCCTGCAATGATCCTGGCCTCGGTCAAGGGTTTCAGCGACGGCCACCACTACGAAGACCTGAAGGTCTATGAAAACGTGGCCCAGTGCGCCGGCGGCGCCGCGTCCACCTCGGGTTACTGGAAGGGCGAAAACTCCGGCCCGACCATCAGTTCCGCAGCCCTGGGCGACAGCAACACCGGCATGCACCTGGCCATCGGCATCCTGACGGCCTACATCGGCAAGCAGAAGACCGGCAAGGGCCAGAAGGTGGCCGTGTCCATGCAGGACGCTGTGCTGAACCTGTGCCGCGTGAAGATGCGCGACCAGCTGCGCCTGGACAGCGTCGGCTACCTGGAAGAGTACCCGCAGTACCCGCACGAGATGGAAGCCTTCAAGGACGGCGTGGTGCCGCGTGGCGCCAATGCCGGCGGCGGCGGCCAGCCGGGCTGGATCCTGAAGTGCAAGGGCTGGGAGACCGACCCCAACGCCTACATCTACTTCACCGTGCAAGGCCATGCCTGGAGCCCCATCTGTGACGCGCTGGGCAAGCCGGAATGGAAGGACGACCCCGCGTACAACACGCCGCGTGGCCGCCAGCCGCACATCATGGACATCTTCAAGACCATTGAAGACTTCATCGCGGACAAGACCAAGTACGAGGCCGTCGACATCTTCCGCAAGTTCGACATCCCCTGCGCGCCGGTCCTGTCCATGAAGGAACTGCTGCACGACAAGTCGCTGCGCGCCAGCGGCTCCATCGTGGAAGTGCCGCACAAGGTGCGTGGCAGCTACTTCACCGTCGGCAGCCCCATCAAGTTCTCCGACACCAAGCCGGTCGTCACCGCGTCTCCCCTGCTGGGCGAGCACACGGACGCCGTGCTGGCCGAACTGGGCTACAGCCAGGAACAGATCGCCGCAGCCCACGAAGCCAAGGCAGTCTGATCCCCTTGCCAGCCTGAGGGCCCGCCCCAGTGAAACGGCGCCCGGTGGGGCGCCGTTTTTTCATCCCGCGACGAGGACACCGCCATGCACACGGACATTGACTTGAAGGGCCTGGTCGGCGCCATGGGCGACGCGGTGGTCGTCTGCGACTCCAAGGGGCTGGTGATCGTCTGGAACCCGGCGGCCGAACGCATCTTCGGCTTCACCGAACCCGAAGCCATGGGCCAACGCATGGACATGATCGTGCCGGAGCGCCTGCGCAAGCGGCACTGGGAGGGTTATGACAAGTCCATGGAAACCGGCAAGACGCGCTACGCACACGACGTGCTGCGAGTGCCTGCCGTGGACAAGGCGGGCCGGTCGCTGTCCATCGCCTTCACGGTCTTCATGCTGTTTGACGCCGACGGCAAGGTGACGGCCTGCGGCTCGGTCATCCGTGACGAGACCGAGCGCTTCACCGAAGAGCGTGCGTTGCGAAAGCGCCTGGTGGAGCTGGAAGCCCAGGTGGCCGCCGGAAGCCCCCGAACCTGAACTATTCTGGGAACAGGCCTCACGCCTGCCCGGCGCGCGGCAACAGATTTGATCTCACTTCCGGAGTTTTTTCGACATGGCCAAGGCACTCGACGGCGTCCGCATCCTCGACTTCACCCACGTCCAGTCCGGACCGACCTGCACCCAGTTGCTGGCCTGGCTGGGCGCCGACGTGATCAAGGTGGAACGGCCCGGCGAAGGCGACGCCACACGCGGCCAGTTGCGTGACATTCCCGGTGTGGACAGCCTCTACTTCACGATGCTGAACCACAACAAGCGGTCCGTCACCATCAACACCAAGAAGAAGGGCGGCATGGCGGTGCTGGACAAGCTGATCGCCAGCTGCGACGTGCTGGTGGAGAACTTTGCGCCCGGCGCGCTGGACCGCATGGGCATCACCTGGGAACACATCGAAAGGATCAACCCGCGCATGATCGTCGCGTCGGTGAAAGGCTTCGGCCCCGGCCCGTATGAAGACTGCAAGGTCTACGAAAACGTCGCGCAGTGCGCCGGTGGCGCGGCATCCACCACGGGCGAAGTGGACGGCATCCCCATGGTCACCGGCGCGCAGATCGGCGACAGCGGCACCGGCCTGCACCTGGCGCTGGGCATCGTGGCCGCGCTGTACCAGCGCACGCACAGCGGCCGTGGCCAGAAGGTGCTGGCGCCGATGCAGGACGCCGTGCTGAACCTGTGCCGCGTCAAGCTGCGCGACCAACAGCGTCTGGAACGCACGCACACGCTGCACGAATTCCCGCAGTACCCCGACGGCAAGTTCGGCGAAGCCGTGCCACGTGCCGGCAATGCGTCGGGCGGCGGCCAGCCGGGTTCCATCCTGCGCTGCAAGGGCTGGGAAACCGACCCCAATGCCTACATCTACTTCATCACCCAGGCCGCCGTGTGGCCGGCCATCTGCAAGGTCATCGGTGAAGAGGACTGGATAGAGGACGAGGCCTTCAAGACGCCGCAGGCCCGCCTGCTGCACCTGAAGCCCATCTTCAAGCGCATCGAACAGTGGACCATGAGCAAGGACAAGTTCGAGGCCATGGACATCCTGAACAAGCTGGACATCCCCTGCGGGCCCATCCTGTCCATGAAGGAAATCGCCTACGAACCTTCGTTGCGCGAAAGCGGCACCGTGGTCGAGGTGGACCACCCCACACGCGGCAAGTACCTGACTGTCGGCAACCCCATCAAGTTGTCGGACAGCCCTACGGACGTGACGCGTTCGCCGCTGCTGGGCGAACACACGGACGAGGTGCTGGACCAATTGGGCTTCAGCGCCACCGACATCGCTGCCTTGCGCGCTGAAGGCGCCGTTTGACACCCACACCATGAACGCCAGAATCATCCCCATCGTCGCGCCGACGGAAGTGCGGCAACGCAAGCGCGAGGCGCCCAAGGGCCGCCAGGTTGACCCCACCGCGCTGGACGAAGTGCGCCAGCTGCTGGGCACGGAATCGCGCCAGGCGGACCTGCTGATCGAACACCTGCACAAGCTGCAGGACCGCTTCGGACATTTGAGCGCACGCCACCTGGCCGCGCTGGCGCGCGAGATGGGGTTGGCGCAGGCCGAGGTCTATGAAGTCGCAACCTTCTATCACCACTTCGACGTGGTGAAGGAAGGCGACAACGTGCCCGAAGCGCTGACCGTGCGTGTCTGCGACGGCCTCAGCTGCGAGATGGCGGGCGCGCAGGACCTGCTGGCCAAGTTGCCTGGCATCCTGGGCAAGGCCGTGCGTGTGATCCCCGCGCCCTGCATCGGTCGCTGTGAGCAAGCACCTGCCGTGGCCGTGGGCCAGCACCCGGTTCCGAATGCCACGACGGACGCGGTGCACAACGCCGTCAAGGCAGGCCAGCACACCCACGAGCCCAGCGGTTTCATCGACCTGCAGGCCTACAAGGACGAAGGCGGCTACGCGCTGATCAAGACCTGCGTGGGCGGTGAACTGGAGGTGGAAGACGTCATCAAGGCGCTGGAAGATTCCGGCCTGCGCGGCCTGGGCGGCGCTGGCTTCCCGGCCGGGCGCAAGTGGCGCATCGTGCGCAACGAGCCCGCACCGCGGCTGATGGCGGTCAACATCGACGAAGGCGAACCCGGCACCTTCAAGGACCGCGTCTACCTGGAACGCGACCCGCACCGCTTCATCGAAGGCATGCTGGTGGCGGCCTGGGCTGTGGGCATCGCCAGGATCTACGTCTACCTGCGCGACGAATACCACGGCTGCCGCGTGATGCTGGAAGGCGAACTGGCCAAGCTGCGCGCCAACCCGCCCTACCCCGGCATGCCGGAGATCCACCTGCGCCGCGGCGCCGGCGCCTACATCTGCGGCGAAGAGTCCGCGATGATCGAATCCATCGAAGGCAAGCGTGGCATGCCGCGCCTGCGCCCGCCCTACGTGGCCCAGGTCGGCCTGTTCGGCCGGCCGACGCTGGAGCACAACTTCGAGACGCTGTACTGGGTGCGCGAGATCCTGGAAAAAGGTGGCGCCTGGTTCACGTCCCACGGCCGCCACGGCCGCAAGGGCTTGCGTTCGTTCTCAGTCTCCGGCCGCGTCAAGAACCCGGGCGTCAAGCTGGCACCGGCGGGCATCACGATCCGCGAGTTGATCGATGAGTACTGCGGTGGCATGCCTGACGGCCAGGCCTTCTATGGCTACCTGCCCGGCGGCGCTTCAGGTGGCATCCTGCCCGCCAGCATGGGCGACATCCCGCTGGACTTCGACACGCTGCAACCCTACGGCTGCTTCATCGGTTCCGCCGCCGTCGTGGTGCTGTCCGACAAGGACACGGCGGCGGGCGCCGCCCGCAACACCATGCGCTTCTTCCACCACGAGTCCTGCGGCCAGTGCACCCCCTGCCGCAACGGCACGGCCAAGGCCTCGGCTCTGATCGAGCAACCCGTGTGGGACCTGGAACTGCTGGCCGACCTGTCCACCGTGATGCGAGACGCCTCCATTTGCGGGTTAGGCCAGGCTGCACCCAACCCGGTCGATTGCGTCGTCAAGTACTTTCCCCAGGAGCTAAAGACGTGAAGCCGTCGCACTCAACGGGGCGAAGGGCTGCTTGCGGCCCGATGCGGTCGTTCGCGTTGCTGTGGCGGTCGCGTGCGCTTGGGGTGGCCTGTTGCGCTCATGTCCCCCGCCACAACTTGCTGCGCAATTTGTGGCTCCTCCTTTACTTCGCTCCACAGACCACCCCAATCGCCCGCTCCGGCACCCCCTGTGGCGCGCCACCTGCAGGTACGCCACAGTGGTGGTGGCCAAGGGCGTTGGGTGCCGGGCGCAGCGAAGTAAAGGAGGAGCGGCGGGCGCAGCCCGACGCGGGGGACATGAGCGGAGCCCGGTACCCGACGGCCTTGGCTCGCGAAAGAACAAGCATGCGAATGTCCACAACGGGCCGCAAACAGTCAAATGTCGTACCGGTGACGCTTCATGCGTCGCGGGGTGCACGAAACGCAGTGGAGTACGCGACATGAACGCCATCACTCGCAAGGAACGTGCGTCGCTGGACGCACCGACGGTTGAATTCGAACTCAACGGCAAGACCGTCACCGGCCGTGTCGACGAACCCATCCTTGAAGTCGCACGCCGCGCTGGCGTGGAGATCCCGCACCTCTGCTACAAGCCCGGCCTGGAAGCCGTCGGCAACTGCCGCGTCTGCGTGGTGGAGATCAACGGCGAACGCACGCTGGCGCCTTCGTGCTGCCGCGCGCCGGCCGCCGGCATGAAGGTGACGACCAACAGCGAACGCGCCGTAAAGTCGCAGAAGCTGGTGCTGGAACTGCTGCAGTCGGACATGCCCGAGGCCGACTACACACGCCACAACGAAGTGGACCAGTGGTCGGCCAAGCTGGGCCTGGGCAAGCCGCGGTTCGCGGCGCGCGCGCAGCCGCGCCAGGACGTGTCACACCCCGCCATCGCGGTGAACCTGGACGCCTGCATCCAGTGCACCCGTTGCCTGCGCGCCTGCCGCGACGAACAGGTCAACGACGTCATCGGCCTGGC
>JANOAM010000683.1:0-3089 GCA_031411215.1 Betaproteobacteria bacterium | reverse complement strand
CTGGATGTTGAAGGTGACCAGCCAGGCGCCTTCCTGCAGGCCTTCCTGCGCCACCAGGCCCTGGATCTGGTTGGTCTCGCAGCCCAGGCCCACGACCAGCACCGCGGCGAAGTTGGCGTGGCGGGCATAGCCGCCGAGTGTCCGGCGCAGCACCAGCAGTTCTTCGCCGTCGCTGGCGGTGGCGCAGCCCATGCTGTGCGTCAGCGCGACCACGCCGTCGACGTTGGGGAAGTCGGCCAGGGCCTCCGGGTGGATGTCGCGCCGGAAGTGGTCCGCGATGGCGCGCGCCGCCGTGGCGCTGCAGTTCACGCTGGTCAGCACACCGATGTAGTTGCGCGTGGCGATGCGGCCGTCTGGCCGCACGATGCCCATGAAGGTGGCGGGCTGGTCCGCGTAGGCTGTGTGCGTGGCGCCGGCGCCGGGTTCATGCGTGCGTTCGAAGCTGCTGAAGGCCAGGTTGTGCGTATGCACGTGCTGGCCCGGCGCGATGGCTTGCGTGGCCGTGCCGATGATCTGGTTGTAGCGCCGCACCGGCTCGCCGGCCGCGATGGCCCGGGTGGCGATCTTGTGCCCTGGCGGCACCAGACCGACAACCGTGATGCCTTCCTCGGGCAGCGCCGTGCCACCCAGCAGTTGCCGCCGCGCGATGACGACGTTGTCGGCTGGGTGGATGCGGATGGCGGGTGACGCGGTGGTGTTCATGGCTGTCCTGTGGATGCCTCAGGGCTGTGCATAGGTCTGGACCGTGTCCCAGGCGGCCGTTTGCAGCAGGCGGGCGGTGTCTGCCGGCAGGCCTGCGGTGTAGCTCAGGCCGACCGGGTTCTTGCCCCACAGCGCCGCGTAGGTGGTGCAGGCCGCGAGGTAGGTGCCGGACAGCGTGGGATGGCGCTTGTCAGCCACGTACAGCTCCAGGTCGGGCTTGGCGGCGATGGCACGCGCAAAGGCCAGGCCGACGGGGATCACCTTCATGCCGTTGGCCTTCGCCGCAGCGGTGTACGCGTCGGCCAGCTGCTGGGTCATTTCCGGCTTGTCCTTGTAGGCCCAGGACATGAACAGCACGCCGCGCATGCCCTGCGCCTTCAGCGTGGCCGCGTTCTTGGCCACCGTGTCGGTGAAGGCGCCTTTCAATTGCGGGTGGATGGGGCACTGGCTGCAATCCATCATCACGACCGTGTCGAACTGGCGGCCCGGCGGATTGAAGCGCACCTCGTTGTCGCCCACGAAGCTGTAGCGGCCGACGCCATCCGGCCGCAGCAGCGAAGGCAGGTCGTGCCAGTCCATGCCCGACCCGCTGATGGTGACCGACGTGCCGCGCACCCGCACCTGGCCCGAGGCGGCCAGCAGGCCCACATGGCCGTGCAGGCTGTTGTTGTAGTAGAAGAAACTGTTGCCCACCCACAGGATGGACTGGGCAGGCCCGCTGGCAGCGGGCTGTGCAGCCGCTGCCAGAGTGGTGGTGGGTGCGGGGCTTGTGGCGCAGCCGCCCAGCAGAGCGGCTGCCATCAACAGCGGGGTGATCCAGCGGGCCATCAGGGCCTCCTTCTTCGTGTGTGGCGAACTCAGCCGTCGATCAGGTCCGGGTTCCAGGCGTGCACCGTCTGCCGTTGGTCGCCCAGCTTCTCGATGCCCAGGGTCATCACGTCACCCGCCTTCAGGAACACCGGCGCCGGCTTGATGCCCAGGCCCACACCCGGCGGCGTGCCGGTGGTGATGAGGTCGCCCGGGTAGAGCGTCATGAACTGGCTCAGGTGGCTGACGATCTGCGCCACCGTGAAGACCATGGTGCGCGTGTTGCCGGTCTGGAAACGCTTGCCGTTGACGTCCAGCCACATGCTGAGGTTCTGCACGTCACCCACCTCGTCGGTGGTCACCAGCCAGGGGCCCGTGGGGCCGAAGGTGTCGCAGCCCTTGCCCTTGTCCCACTGGCTGCCACGTTCCAACTGGTATTCGCGTTCGGACACGTCGTTGATGACGCAGTAGCCGGCCACATGGGCCAGCGCGTCCGACTCGCTGACGTAGCGTGTCTTGCTGCCGATGACCACGCCCAGTTCCACTTCCCAGTCGCTCTTGACCGATCCCTTGGGCAGCACGACGGCGTCGTTGGCGCCGACTGCGCAGGTGACCGTCTTGGTGAAGACCACGGGCTCCTTGGGGATGGGCATGCCGGACTCGGCCGCGTGGTCGGCGTAGTTCAGGCCGATGGCGATGAACTTGCCCATGCCCGTGAAAGGCACGCCCAGGCGGCCTTGCGGAACAACGGGCAGCTTGCTGATGTCAATGGCTTTCAGCGCGGCCAGGCCAGCGGGTGTGAGGTGGGCTGCGGTGATGTCCGGGATGAGCGCGCAGAGGTCGCGCACCTGGCCCTGGGCGTCCAGGATGCCGGGCTTCTCTTGGCCCTTGGGGCCGTGGCGTAGGAGCTTCATGTCGTCGCTTTCTTCAGTTGGACCAGCCGCCGTCAATGACTTGAGCGGTGCCGGTGGTGAATGCAGATTCGTCGCTGGCCAGGTAGACGGCCAACGCTGCAATTTCAGAGACTCGCCCAAGCCGCCCCATGGGCTGGCGCGAGATGAACAGGGCTTCGACCTCTTCCACCGTCTGCCCACCGGCCTTGGCCTGTGCGCTGATGCGGTCGCGCAGCGAGGGTGACTCCACCGTGCCGGGGCAGATGGCGTTGCAGCGCACGCCCTTGGTGATGAAGTCCGCCGCCACCGCCTTGGTCAGGCCAATGACCGCGGCCTTGGTGGTGCCGTAGACAAAGCGGTTGGGTGCACCCTTGATGCTGCCGGCCACGCTGGCCACGTTGATGATGCTGCCGCCGCCCTGGGCCAGCATGCCGGGCAGGAAGGCCTTGATCGTGCGGTACATCGAGCGCACGTTCAAGTCGAAGGCGAAGACCCACTCGTCCTCGGTGCAATCGAGCACGGTGCCGGCATGCACGAAACCCGCGCCGTTGAACAGGATGTCGATCGGGCCGACCGCCTGCGTCGTGGCGGCGATGGCCGCGGCGTCGGTGGCGTCGAGCACGCGCGTGTCGAGCGCGGCTTCCTTGGCCAGTGCAGCCAACAGAGCGGGGTTCAGGTCCGTGGCGA
>JANOAM010000682.1:0-4056 GCA_031411215.1 Betaproteobacteria bacterium | reverse complement strand
TTCTTGACCAGGGCGTGGTCGTTGCTGTCGAAGTCCACGCCCTTGATCACCCGGTCCAGCGGGGCGCGGAACACCGCCCGCTCCAGGCCCTGCTCCTGCGCTTCATAGAGCAGCACGTTGTAACTCTTGCGGCCCAGCGTGGTGATGCGCGCCGACTTGGGCACGATGGCCAGCGTGTTGACGGGTTTGCGCAGGAGTTCGGGCTCCATGGCTGCCACACCACGGGCCCGTTTGGGCGCGGTCACGCCCGCGTCTTCGGCGGGTGGGGCGTAGGGGCGCTCGTCCATGCTGGAACTTTACAGGATGCGTGAGGCGGGCGACTCACCTGAATTCCGGGCAGGATGCGCACTGGAAAGTCCCGAAAACCCTCACGTGAGAGTGGCGCTCCGCTGGCAAGCGGTCCCCGGAACTGTCCAGGTTCCTCAGACGGAACAGCCCAGGCGCGCTGCCCCGAATCCACTCACGCACGCTCCCGTTCGGGCTCCGGGCGGTCCCGTTGTCCCTGCCATGCGGTCCCGAAGACTCTCCGGTAGCTCCTGTTGGATCTCCAGAATTGACGGTAAGTCATTGTCGTAAAAGGAGTTTTTTGCAGCTAAAGATATTGAAGGAGTTGAAGAGTCTGAACCTTTCCCTAAAGCGGAACCTGGGTAGGAGAAGAATCAGCCCAATGCAACGCTGCAAAGCGATAATCGCTACCACAAGCAGCATGCTTGACGCTTAACGCGAGGTCACCACGCTTCGCGTCTAGCGACCCGATGACGCGCAGCAGAGGCCCTTCTTGACAGCCATCACCATCAAACCACAACGGCGGATCAACCTCCAGGACATTGCAGACCAGGCCGAGCGTGCTGTTGGCATGATGGAGCAGATCCGCAGCGCCATGCTGGCGCCCAGCGCGCGCAAGTCGCCGCCTGTGTTCAACCTGAGCCAGTTGGCTGCGATGTGCGGCATTGAGAAGGGATCGGTCAACCACCGCATGTCCAAGGGCGACCTGCCCGGCGGGCAACTCAATGCCGCAGGCAGCCGCCGTGAATTCACCCTGGCCGAGAGCCGCAGCTGGGTGCGCGAGTACCGGCGCGAGTACCTGAAGCCGGCTGGTGCCGAGGCGGTCACTATCAGCATTGGCAACTTCAAGGGCGGTGTGTCCAAGACCACCACCGCGGTCACCTTGGCGCAGGGCTTGTCGCTGCTGGGCCACCGGGTGTTGGTGATAGACACCGACCCGCAGGGGTCCCTGACCACCTTGTTCGGCATCCTGCCGGACACCGAGGTGAGCGAAGAAGACACCATCCTGCCGCTGGCGATGGGCAGCGAAACCTCCATCCGCTACGCGATACGCCCCACCTACTGGGACGGCATCGACCTGGTCGGGGCCGCGCCCGTGCTCTTCGGGGCGGAATTCGCGCTGCCGGCGCGCCAGACCCAGGAGCCGGGATTCGAGTTCTGGCGCGTGCTGGATCTGGGCATTGATGACGTGCGGTCCGAGTACGACGTGATCGTCATCGACACGCCCCCTGCCCTGTCGTACACGACCATCAACGCCTTCATGGCGTCGGACGGCATCATCATGCCGCTGCCGCCCAATGCGCTGGACTTTGCGTCAGCGTCGCAGTTCTGGAACCTGTTTTCAGACCTCACGACGGAACTGCTGACCAAACGGGGCTTGAGCAAGGAGTTCGACTTCATCCACATCCTGCTGGCGCGCGTGGATTCGGCCGATGCGGCCAGCAACATCATCCGCCAGTGGATTGGCCAGACCTACGCGGAGAAGGTGCTGCCGGTGGAGATCCCGAAGACCGCGGTGACGGGCGTGACCAGCGCGGAGTTCGGCACGGTCTACGACGTGTCCAAGTACGATGGCAACGCGCGCACTTTCAAGCGGGCGCGCGACGCGTACGACAGTTTTGTGGGCCACATCGAAGGCTCGGTGCGCTCGGTTTGGGCGCGTCAGTTGGAAGCGTTGAACGGTTCAACACCCGTGGACACCGCGGGTGCATCGGGGAAGGGGGCTAAGCGATGAGCAAGAAGCTGGCAGCCAAGGCGCTTTTGGTCCAGTTGCCCCCGGCACCCGCACCCGCTGCGCCTGGTGCGGTGGGTGCCGCGGGCGCAGGGGAGGGTGCCGAGCACCGGCCCAAGACAGCGCCGGGGTCCATGGCCCACTTCATGGCGTCCCAGTCGTCGGCGGTGCGGGAAGCAGAAGAGCTGCGTGAGCGGCTGAAGTCCTTCGACGGGGCGCAGCCCGTGCGCATGCTGGACCCCCAGAGCGTCAAGGCTTCGCGCTGGGCCAACCGCCACGAGGCCTCTTTTGCGGACGCGGCCTTTGCTGAGCTGAAAGCAGAGATTGCGGCGGCGGGGGTGAATGTGCAGCCGGTGAGCGTGCGGCCGGTGTTGAACGGTTCAATACCCGGCGCTGCCGGCTACGAGCTGATCTTCGGACACCGCCGGCACCGGGCCTGCCTGGAGCTGGGCTTGCCTTTGCAGGCCATGGTCACAGACATGGACGACCGTGAGTTGTTTGAGGCGATGGAGCGCGAAAACCGCGCCCGCAAGAACCTCAGCGCCTGGGAGCAGGGCGCCATGTACAAGCGCGCGCTGGACGAAGGCCTGTACCCGTCGCAGCGCAAGCTGTCCGAGGCGCTGGGTGTGGATGTGGCGCTGGTATCCAAGAGCCTGGCCCTGGCGCGGTTGCCTGACGCGGTGGTGGCGGCCTTCCCAAGCCCGCTGGAGATCCAGTTCCGCTGGGCGCAGCCGCTGAGCGAAGCGCTGCAGAAGGACCCTGAAGGGATCATCGCGCGGGCGAAGAAGGTCAGAGAAGCCGCGCAGCCGCTGCCTGCGGCCAAGGTGCTGGCGCTGTTGGTGGGCGCTCCGGCGCCTGCGGTGTTGAACCGTTCAACACCGCAGGCCCAGGTCATCGCGCAGGTCGGCAATCGCCGTGCGTGGATGCTCCAGGACAGCGATGGCCGGGTGACCATCAAGATCGATGCGGGCCTCTTGAGTGAGGCCGCCCAGACCGACGCCAACGAGGCGCTGGCTCGGATCATTCTGGCCAAAGGCTAGGCATCCCGTAAAGGCTCACCTGTGCCACGAAGCGGTGGGCAAAGCAGGGCAGGGCGGTCGCACCTGGCCGCGGCAGGTCGGCATGGGTCTGGATTTTGGCGGCGAAGCGTCAAAATCTGATGATCGGGAGGGCCGCGTCGACGCTTCGCACGCCGCGGTAAGGTAGCTTTCGTCGCCTTGACGCGATTCCCCATGTGGTGACGCCCTTCGTCAACTGATCCCGAAAACCCTCCGCTTGATTGCTGAAGGGCCTCACGATGGCTTGGGCATGACCCCCGACGTGAAGGCCGCCTGAACCGCCCGGTGCCGCCGGCCCTTTTCGGCCTGCACATAGATCGAGGTGGTGGCCGGGCTCTCGTGGCCCAGGTTGGCCTGCAAGACGTCCTGCGGCACCCCGCGCGCGGCGGCATGCGATCCGTAGGTGTGCCGCAGCCAGTGTGTCGACGCTTCCCGAATTCTCTCCGCCGCCCGGCGGTCGCGCGTGGCCCACTCGGCGGCGCAGCGCTCGAAGGCGTGGACCAGGACTTCGTAGAGCCGGGCCGCCGAGAGCGGCGCGTTCAGGCTCAGCTTGGCGATGATGGGCGTCCCGGCTGGGTTGGCCAGCAGGTCCGTGTCCAGGTCGCGGTCGGCGAAGTAGGCCTGCAGTGCCTGGACGGCCGCGTCCGGCAGCGGCACCTCGCGCCACTTGTTGCGCTTGCCCAGCACCATGATCGACCAGGCCCATTCCCCGTCGTCCAGCTGCTCGTGGCGCAGCCAATCCACTTTGCTGGCGACCAGTTCGGACAGCCGCATGCCGGTCATGTAGGCAAAGCCCAGGATGAAACGCAGCCGGCGCAGGGCAGGGGAGGGCGCCCGCGCCAGTTCCCCGTCCAGCCAGGCCTGGACCAGGTCCCACTGTTTCTGCGACAAGGCGCGCAGCTGGGGCATGGACGGCGCGTCGGGCCGCTGGGGCACGTCGTCCCAGGGGTTGGAGTCCAGGTAATGCCGCCGCACAAGCCA
>JANOAM010000681.1:0-3134 GCA_031411215.1 Betaproteobacteria bacterium | reverse complement strand
GTGGGCCTTGGCTTCGTCCAGGGCGCCCTGGATCTGGGTGCCGGCGAGCAGCCGCGTCAGCCAGGAGAGTTGGGTGTTGTTGCTCATGTGGCTTGTCCTTCGGTGGAAGTGTTGCGGGCCCGGTGGGCGTGTTGAGTTGGTTCGACAGCCAGCTGGCTGAGGGAATTGACGTCGAAGATGAGTGCCACTTCGCCGTTGCCGAGAATCGAGGAGCCGGACATGCCGCGCAAACTGCGGAACATGCGGCCCAGAGGTTTGATGACGGTCTGGTGCTGGCCGAGCAACTGGTCGACCATGACGCCGTAGCGGCGGCCGCCAGCGCTGAGCACGACGACGCTGGTGCGCTCGGGCGGCTCGGAGTCCAGCGCGTACAGGTTGCGCAGGCTGACCACGGGCAGGACCTGGCCACGCAACTCGACAAAGCCGCGACCGCGACCGTCGAGTTCGCTGACCGTGGGCCGGTTCTCGATCACCTCGACCACGGCGTCGAGCGGGAAGATGAACTTCGACGCGCCGACGCCGATCAGGAAGCCGTCGATGATGGCCAGCGTCAGCGGCAGGCGGATCTCGATGCACGAGCCGCGACCGGGCTCGCTGGACAGCGACACGGTGCCGCGCAGCGCTTCGATGTTGCGGCGCACGACGTCCATGCCGACGCCGCGCCCCGAGAGGTTGGTGACCTTCTCGGCGGTGCTGAAACCGGGCTCGAAGATGAGCCTGTCGATGTCGGCGTCGGCCGGCACGACGCCGGGCTCGACGAGGCCACGTTGCCAGGCGCGGTCCAGCACCTTCTGGCGCTGGATGCCGCGGCCGTCATCGTCGATCCGGATCAGGATGCTGCCCGACTCGTGGCACGCCGACAGCGTCAGCCTGCCGGGTCCCTGCTTGCCGGCGGCAGCACGCTGCTCGGGCGTCTCCAGGCCATGGTCGAGGGCATTGCGCACCAGATGCATCAGCGGGTCGGCGATGCGTTCGACCACCGACTTGTCGAGTTCGGTGTCGCCGCCGACGATGTCCAGCTGCACGTCCTTGCCCAGCTCGGAAGCCGTGTCGCGCACCACGCGCCGAAAGCGCGAGAAGGTCTCGCCGATAGGCACCATGCGCAGCTGCAGGGTCCCGTTGCGGATTTCCTCGATCAGGCGGCTGATCTGGGCGTTGGCCTCGATCAGCGTGCCTTGACGCGTTTGCCGGGCGAGCAGCGAGGCCCCGGCACCGGCGATGACGAGCTCACCGAGCAGGTTGATGACCGTGTCCAGGCGGTCGGCCTGAACACGGATGAAACGGTGGTCGTCGCCGGAAGCGCCCGCCGAACCGGCGGTTGCGCCGTCGCGTTGTTTGCTCTGCTTGTTCAGTGCCGCGGTGACCACCTGCGGGCTGACGCCAGCCACGGCCTGCAGTACCTCGCCTAGCGGCATCGCGCTGCCGCGGGCGGCAGCGGTGGCTTGTGCGTGCAAGCCGTGGTGCAACTGGTCCAAGGTGATGGCACCTGCCGCGACCAGGATGTCGCCCAGGCGCGGGTTGTCCGGCATGCCTTCGATCAGCGCCGCGAATTCCGCGGCCGTGGCACCGGGCCGCATGATGTGCAGCTGGCAATCGTCGCGGACGAAGCTGAAGGCGCCTTCGATCTCGGCCTGCGAGGCTTCGCTGACCAGGCCGAACTCGAAACCGAGGTGGCAGCTTTCGGGGTCGAGCTGGCCCAGCGCCGGCACGGCCTCGATATCGCAGATCAGCGCGGGCACGTCACCCAGGCCGCGCACATAGTTCAGGATCGCCAGCGGGTCCATGCCGTTGCGGAAGGTGTCGGCGCCGAAAGCCACCGACACGTGCCAACGGCGGCTGCTTGACGGCAGCGCCGCGGCGACCTCCGCAGCGGGCGCCGGTGCCGATGGCGCCGCGGTGTCGACTCCTGCCGCAGCCTGCAGCTGCACCACCAGGGCAGCACGCGCGGCGACCACCGCCGGGTCTTCATCAACGGCGGCGTCGCGCGCCTGGGCGACCAGGTCGCGGATCTGGTCATTGCATTGCAGCAGCAGGGTGCTCAATGCTGGCGTCAAGGCCACGCGGCCCTCGCGCAGCTGGTCGAGCAGCGTCTCGACGTGGTGCGTGAAGGCCACGACCCGATCGAGTCCGAAGATCCCGGCCGAGCCCTTGACGGTGTGGGCACAGCGAAACAGTGCGTTGAGCAACTCGCGGTCGTCGGGGCGGTCTTCGAGTTCGAGCAGCAGCTGCTCGAGAGCTTCGATCTGCTCTTGGGCTTCGCTGATGAAAGCGGGCAGCGCCTCGGCGACAAAGCTCTGGTCCAGGTCGTTGCTATCGCTCATGCCGCGGCCCCTGCCATCGAGTGCCGGGTGAGCCAGTCCGACAGGCCCAAGGCCGCACAGCCGCTGGTCAGGACGGCGCTGGCGCCGCGAATGCTGCAACGCCTGCCGACGGCGGCCAGCGCATGGTCCAGCGACAGCAGCAGTTGCAGGCCGGCGGCGTCGACCTGGTCCACCGCCTGGGCCTGGACTTCGACCATCGCGTCGGCATCCGTGGCGTCCGCCTTGTGGCCGACCTGGCCCAGCCAGGCCAACCACAACGGGTGGAGTTCGCCGACGGTGTAGATCGTCAGTTCGGCCGGCAGCACGAGGGCCGCAACGGATGCCTCTGGTGCCGTGGACGCCTGTGCTTTGGTTCGCCTGGCCATGGTCGGCTCCTAGGGAAGGATCAGCTTGGAAACCGCGTCGAGCAACTGAGGCGGATTGAAGGGCTTGACGATCCAGGCCTTCGCACCAGCGGCGCGACCCTGGTTCTTCTTCTCGTCCTGGCCTTCGGTGGTCAGCATGACCACCGGGGTGAACTTGTGCTTGGGATGCGCCTTGACCTGCGTCACGAAGGTGATGCCGTCCATGTTGGGCATGTTCACGTCGCTGACGATGAGGTGCACCTTGCCCGCCTGGTCCAGCGCGGCCAGGCCTTGCACGCCGTCGCCGGCTTCGAGCACGTCGTAGCCCGCGCGCACCAGTGCCATCTTCACCACGGTGCGCAGCGAGCTCGAGTCGTCGACGATGAGAACGGTCTTGGCCATGGGCAACTTCGCGTGGTTCAGAAAAAGGTGGTCTCTGTCGCGGCTTGAGGCGCGGCTCGCGGTGCGG
>JANOAM010000680.1:0-2179 GCA_031411215.1 Betaproteobacteria bacterium | reverse complement strand
CGGCCGTCGAACAGCAGCTGCCAGCCGGCAGCCTGGTCGGCGGCGCTGAGGGTGTTGGGCGCCGTCTCGGCTCTCGGGTCCGAGGCGCAGGCCGTCAGGGCCAGCGTCAGCGTGCACAGCACGGTTCTGCGTGCCAGGTTCACCGTCATCATCACTTCACCACTCCCACGATCTTGAGCACGGCCTCAGAAGGCCCTTCGAAGGTGGCCGACGGCCGGTTGCCGACGAAGCCGAGGTCCTTGGTGCCCTGCGGCGTGGTGTAGAAGCCACCGGCGGTCAGGTCACGGAAACGTGCGAAGAACGCTGCGGCTTTCTCCAGCGCCGGGGCTGCCTTGGGCTTCCAGCAAATGTCGTCAGCGATCTGCTGCTGCTCGGCAACGCCAAGCGCCGCGAACACCCGGCCGCCGAAGCGGCGCTGCGCCTCGGCATCTGTCCACGCCAGCCCTTCGATGATCAGCGTGCGGTCCTTCTGCTGCTGCGGATAGGGCGCGCTTGCCCACTCGTCGATGAACTGGTGCACCTCCAGGTCGGCCGCGCTGGGCGACTGGTCGTCGGCCGGGATGATCAGCGCACACAAGGCCGCGGCGCAGCGGCGCTGTTCGGCGTTGAAGCTCAGCGGCCACAGCGCGCCGATCTGGTGGCTGTGGGTCAGGACCGGGTCGGTGCCGTAGCCCTTCTTGCCGCCCGGCTTCGGCGCGGCCACTGCTGCGCCCGTCAGTTCCGGCAGCGCCATCGCGGCCAGCATCCATTGCATTGAGCTTCTGCGGTCCACGGTTCAGAGCTCCTTCCTGCGCAGCAGTTGCACCATGTGGTCCGCCGCGCGCCAGGCCAGCGCCATGATGGTCAGCGTCGGGTTCTTGTCGGCGTTGGAGCAGAACACCGCACCGTCCGTGATGAAGAGGTTCTTCACGTCCCAGGTCTGGCACCAGCCGTTGGTGACCGACGTCTTGCGGTCGCGGCCCATCATCGCGCCGCCCACCTCGTGGATGATGGACCCGCCCGGCGCAATGGCCTTGGCGCCGTCCAGCTGCGGCTGGCCGCTCACTTGGCCACTCACCTGGCCGCCCATCGCGCCGATGATCTCGGCGAAGGTCTTCTGCATGTGCGCGGCCTGGCGTGTTTCGTGGTCAGACCACTGCCAGTGGAAACGCAGCACCGGGATGCCGAAGCGGTCCTTCACCGTGGGGTCGATTTCGCAGTACGACTGGTCGTTCGGGATCATCTCGCCGCGGCCGGACAGGTACACGAAGGACCCGTAGAGGCGGCGCACGTCCTGCTTGAAGCGCGCGCCGTAGCTGCCCTGCGTGAGCCAGTCCAGGCCCGCGCCAGTGCCCAGAGAAGGCATGCGGCGGCCGGTGCCCAGTTCGATGTGATAGCCCCGGGCAAAGCCCAGGCCGCCGTTCGCGGTGTCGGCCCAGCCCTTGCCTTGCTTGCCGTACAGCCACCACGGCGAATACAGGTGCGATCCGCCGGCGCCGTCTTCGTTGTGCGGGGGCAGGCCTTCCAGCAGCGGTACCTGGCCGCTGAGGTCGCTGCCGACGGTGTCCATCACATAACGGCCGACCAGACCGCTCGAATTGGCCAGGCCGTTGGGGAACGATGCTGACTTGGAGTTGAGCAGGATGCGCACCGACTCACAGGCGCTGGCCGCCAGCACCACGGCACGCGCGTTCACGACGATCTGGCGATTGGTGGCCCGGTCAATGAAGGACACGCCACGCGCCTTGCCGTCGGCGCCCATCACCACTTCGTGCACATGCGCGTCGCACAGGACGTCCAGCTTGCCGGTGGCCAGCGCGGGGGGCAAATGCACCACCGGGCTCTGGTAGGTGGCGCCGATCGAACAGCCGCGGAAGCAGG
Organism: Betaproteobacteria bacterium; assembly: GCA_031411215.1. Classification (GTDB taxonomy): domain Bacteria; phylum Pseudomonadota; class Gammaproteobacteria; order Burkholderiales; family Burkholderiaceae_C; genus Rubrivivax. The sequence goes on along the minus strand of JANOAM010000680.1, from coordinate 319 downwards.
GCGTGGCCCAGAAGCAGGCGGCGCGCTGCTGCATCGCACGTGCCAGGACGCGCTGCGCATGCACATTCCCCGGGTGCAGCAGCGCGGGCAGGCGCTGGTGGTCCAGCCGGGTGGTCATCACCGCGCGGTGGATCGGCACCACCGGGATGCCCAGCGTCGCAGCGCGCTGCTGGATCAGGCGTTCGCCCACACGCGCCGCCGGTGCCGGCATCAGGCAGCCGGGCGGTGAATCGGGCGTGTTCTCCAGGCCTTCGCTGGAACCGTAGATGCCGGTCAGCATCTCGACCTTGTCGTACCAGGGCGCCAAGTCTTCGTAGTT
>JANOAM010000679.1:0-15027 GCA_031411215.1 Betaproteobacteria bacterium | reverse complement strand
ACGCAGTTCGCCGCACACGGCCACGGGCGCGGCTTGTGTCGCGGCTTGGAAGCTGCTGTCGTCGGCAAAGGCCTGGACATCACCCAGGCGGGCCAGGGCTTGCAGCACGGCCGTGGCTGACTGCAGGAAGACATCTTCTCCACGCGCCAGCAGGGGCACACGCTCGCCCGGTTGCAAGCCCATCTCGCTGCGCAGGCGGCGCACCTCAGCCGCCACGGACTTGAGCTGGGCCACCCAGGCGTCGGCCGCCGGGTCCACCTTCTCCAACTGCGCCTTGGGGTAGGCCGCGGTGACTATGCTGTCGGCAGTGCCCGACACCTTGCGCCCGGCCACCGGCGCCACCGCTTCCCACAACTCGGCGGTGATGAAGGGCGCCAAGGGGTGCATCAGGCGCAGCACAGTTTCCAGCGTGCGGATCAGCGTACGCCGCGTGGCACGTTGCTCGGCTTCGCTGCCCCTGGCGATCTGCACCTTGGCGATTTCCAGGTACCAGTCGCAGTACTCGTCCCAGACGAAGCTGTAGATGCTGCTGGCCACGGTGTCCAGCCTGTAGTCGGCGAAGGCCTGGGCCACGGCGGCTTCCACACGTTGCAGTTCGCCGCTGATCCAGCGGTCGGCCTGGCTGAAGCGCATGTAGCCGTGGAAGGGACCGCCGGGTTCGCATTCCGCTTTGCTGTGCTCCTGCAGACCGCAGTCCTTGTCCTCGCAGTTCATCAACACAAACTTGCTGGCGTTCCAGAGCTTGTTGCAGAAGTTGCGGTAGCCCTCGCAGCGCTTGGCGTCGAAGTTGATGTTGCGGCCCAGCGTGGCGTAGCTGGCCATGGTCAGGCGCAGCGCGTCGGCGCCAAAGGCGGGAATGCCGGTGGGGAATTCCTTTTCCGTCTGCTTGCGCACACGCGGTGCCGTTTCCGGCTTGCGCAGGCCCGTGGTGCGCTTGTCCAGCAGGGGGCCCAACTCAATGCCGTCTATCAGGTCCACCGGATCCAGCACATTGCCTTCGGACTTGCTCATCTTCTGGCCCTGGGCGTCGCGCACCAGACCGTGGATGTAGACGTCCCTGAAAGGAACCTGACCCGTGAAGTGAGTGGTCATCATGATCATCCGGGCGACCCAGAAGAAGATGATGTCAAAGCCCGTGACCAGCACGGTGCTGGGCAGGAAGAGATCCTGCTCCAGGGTCTTCTCAGGCCAGCCCAGTGTGGAGAAGGGCACCAGCGCGCTGCTGTACCAGGTGTCCAGCACATCTTCGTCGCGGGTCAGGGCCCCGGTGTAGCCGGCGGCGGATGCACGCTGGCGCGCTTCGTCTTCTGAACGCGCCACAAACAGTTCACCGCCCGTGCCGTACCACGCCGGGATCTGGTGGCCCCACCAGAGCTGGCGGCTGATGCACCAGTCCTGGATGTTGTTCATCCAGTGGTTGTAGGTGTTGACCCATTCGCCGGGCACGAAGCGCACCTGGCCTGAGCTGACCGCCTGGCGCGCCTTCTCGGCGATGCTGACGCCGTCGGCGCCCGCCTTGTTGACGGCCACGAACCACTGGTCCGTCAGCATGGGTTCGACCACCTGGCCCGTGCGCGCGCAGCGCGGCACCTGCAGGCGGTGCTTCTTGGTTTCGACCAGCAGGCCGAGCGCGTCCAGGTCGGCCACGACCTTCTTGCGCGCCACAAACCGGTCCAGGCCGCGGTAGGCCTCGGGCGCGTTGGTGTTGATCTTGGCTTCCAGGTCCAGCACGCCGATCATCGGCAGGCCGTGGCGCTGGCCCACCGCATAGTCGTTGGCGTCGTGCGCGGGCGTGACCTTGACCACGCCGGTGCCGAAGGTCTTGTCCACATAACTGTCGGCAATCACGGGGATCAGGCGGTCGCACAGCGGCAGCTTCACCTGCTTGCCGACCAGCGCGGTGTAGCGCTCGTCTTCGGGGTGCACCATCACGGCCGTGTCGCCCAGCATGGTCTCGGGACGTGTGGTGGCTACCACCACGCTGCCCGAGCCGTCGGCTAGGGGATAGCGGATGTGCCACAGGAAACCGTCTTCCTCTTCGCTTTCCACCTCCAGGTCCGACACCGCGCTCTTGAGCTGCGGGTCCCAGCTGACCAGCCTCTTGCCGCGGTAGATCAGGCCGTCGTCAAACAGGCGCACGAAGGTCTCGGTCACCACGGTCGAGAGCTTCTCGTCCATGGTGAAGTACTCGCGGCTCCAGTCCACGCTGTCGCCCATGCGTCGCATCTGGTTGGTGATGACGGCGCCGCTGGTGTGCTTCCAATCCCAGACCTGGGCGACGAAGTTCTTGCGGCCCAGGTCGTGGCGACTCAAGCCCGCTTCCTGGAGTTGCCGCTCCACGACGATCTGCGTCGCGATGCCGGCGTGGTCCGTGCCCGGCACCCACAGCGTGTTGTGGCCCCGCATGCGGTGGTAGCGGGTCAGCGCGTCCATGATGGTCTGGTTGAACGCGTGACCCATGTGCAGCGTGCCCGTCACATTGGGCGGCGGCAGTTGGATGCTGAACGAAGGCTTGGCCGGGTCCAGCGTGGGCGCGGCCACACCCGGGAGAGACCACACCGGGCCCCAGCGGGATTCAATGGCGGCGGGTTCGAAGGACTTGGCAAGCTCGGTCATGGTGTGCGGCCGCTGTCGGGGCCCGTGTTGCGCAGGGTGGCTATGCTTGGAATTGTAGGTGGGCCCTCTTGCAGAGCCCCCGCAGCACAAGGAGTTGCGCACATGAAGAGACTTGTCGCGTTTTCACGCGGACGCGGACGCCTGGCAGCGGTCCTGCTGCCGCTGGCTTTGGCGGCTTGCGGCGGCGGAGGCGGCGGCGGAGGCGGCGGCGGAGGCGGCGACGCCGGCAGCTGCAGCGTCAGCGACCAGAAGGACTGGCTGGCCGGCTACATGAGTGACTGGTACTTCTGGTACCGGCTGTCGCCGCAACCCAATGCCGCGGCCTACGGCAGCGTGGCCAGCTATTACGACGCCTTGCTCTACACCGGCAGCAGCGTCGACTTCCCGGCCGACCGCTGGAGCTACTTCACCAGCACCGAAGCCTTCAACCGCTTCTTTGGCGATGGCGCAACCCTGGGCTACGGCCTGTCCGTGGCCGGGCTGGAACTGGCACGCAACGGCGCACTGCCGCTGTACGTGCGCCATGTGGAGGCCGGTTCACCCGGAGCGGCACAAGGTGTGCAGCGTGGTGACCAGGTGATGTCCGTCAACGGCCGCAGCGCTGCTTCGATGATTGCCGCCGACGACTTCAGCGCGCTGACGCCCGCGCAGGCCGGTGACGCGGTAACGCTGGTGCTGCGCCGCAACGGTGTGGACCGCACGGTGACCGTCACGGCAGCGGTCTTCAACCTCACGCCGGTCAGCGGCGCCAGCGTGCAGACCACCACGGGCGGCCGCCGCCTGGGCTACCTCACCGTGAAGGACATGGTCAGCCAGGCCCTGGCGCCCTATGACACGGCCATGGCCAGCTTCCAGGCCCAGGGTGTGCAGGACGTGGTGCTGGACCTGCGCTACAACGGCGGCGGCCTGGTCAGCACGGGTGCCACGCTGACGTCCTACCTGGCAGGCTCACGCGGCACGGGCCTCAACTACGCGACGTTGCTGTTCAACGACCGCCACGCGGCCAGCAACGTCAGTTACCGCTTCAGCAACCCGTCTGCTGCGCTGAGCCTGCCGCGTGTGATCGTGCTGATGGGCCGGCGGACTTGTTCTGCCAGCGAACAGGTCATCAACGGCCTGCGTGGTGCCGGTGTCCAGGTGCTGGCCATAGGCGAAACCAGCTGCGGCAAACCGGTCGGTTTCCAGCCCACGGCCTATTGCAGCCAGACCTACAGCGCCGTCAATTTTGAAAGCGTCAACCAGCGCAATGAGGGCCGCTACTTCAGCGGCTTTGCACCCACCTGCGCGGTGGCCGAGGACTTCACCGTGCCGCAAGGCAGCACGGCCGACCCCTTGATGCGTGCGGCGCGTGTCGTGGCGGACACGGGCGCTTGCCCGGCGACTTCTTCCGGGCAGTCCTTCCCGCAAGCCGCGCGCGGGGACGCGGACCTGCCCCGTGTGCGGCGCCTGTCCGAAGGCGACCCGCAGACGGGCATGATCCCGCGCTGACGCCGGCGGGGTGTGAACCCCGTGGACCTTGTGAATAGCAACATCCGGTTGCGTTGGTAGCGCCTGACGGGGCTCATTCACAAACGCCGTCGATCTGTTGCTGTTCTTGGCCCCGTCGGCGGAGCACGGCCTGACCACAATCTCTTCGGACAGGGCGTGAGGCCGTTTCGTGAGCCCTCGGGCCCTGCCGAATGGGAGCACTTGACAGCATGAAAGTCCTTCATCGCACGGCGCAGATGGCGGTGTGGGCGCTGCTGTCCGCATCAGGCGCCTTTGCGTTGCAGGCGGCCAAGGCCGATCCACCGCCGCAGGCCAGCAGCGAACTGCGACAGCGTTCTTCAGCGCTCTTCGGCACCGTGTCGCCGGTCAGCACGCAGGAATCGGGCACGCCCATCGCGGTGCTGGGCCGCGCGCTGTACTGGGACACACGCCTGTCGCTGGACGGCAAGACCGCCTGCGCCAGCTGCCATGCGCGCGCCGACTGGAGCTCTGACAGCCGGCCGGTGTCCATCACGGCCAAGGGCGAGCCCACCACGCTGCAATCGCAGCCCATGTTCATGGCCCAGGACCAAGTGGCCCTGCGCTGGTACGGTGACCGCAAGGACGGTGCGCACCAAGCCGAACGCTCCATCACCGGGTCCCTGGGCCTGGCCAAGGCCGAGGACATGGTGCCGCTGCTGCGCCAGCATGGTTACCAGGTGCTCTTTGACGCGGCCTTCTGCGGCCCGGCGGACAGCGTGTCGCCGGGCAACTACGCCCGCGCCTTGCAGGCCTACCAGCGCACGCTGCGCACGCCGGCTGCGTTTGACCGCTTCCTGGCGGGCGACAGCAACGCGCTGGACGCGCAGCAGCAGCGCGGCCTGGACCGCTTCATTGCCAACGGCTGTGTGGGCTGCCACCAGGGCCCGCTGCTGGGGGGCACGTCGCTGCAGAAGTTTGGCGTGGTCAAGGACTACTGGCTGGCCACTGGCTCGCGCAAGATCGACGAAGGCCGCTTCACGGTCACCAAGAACGAGGCTGACAAGTACGTCTACCGCGTGCCCATGTTGCGCAACATCGAAAAGACCGCGCCGTACTTCCACGACGGGTCCGTGGCCACGCTGGGCGCCGCCGTGCGTGTGATGGCCGACGTGCAGCTGGGCCGCACGCTGCCCGACGCGGAGGTGCAGGACATCGTCGCCTTCCTGGGCTCGCTCACCGGCGCCATGCCGGCGCACTACGCGCCGCCCGCAAACCTGACTGCTCAAGTTCCCGCCCAAGTTCCCATGCGGATGCCCACCACCGTGGCGCAACGTCCCTGAAAGGCCCAAGCTTGTTCAACGCACTCACCGTGGCCGCCTGGCTGCTGGCCGCCGCAGTTCCGGCAGTTGCGCAGGTGCAGCAGCCAGCGCAAGGGCCTATCCTCATCGGCCAGAGCGGCGGTTTCACCGGCGGCCAGGCCGACTATGCGCGCGACGTGAAGTTGGGCATTGAGGCCGCCTACGCCAACGCCAACGCCGCGGGTGGTGTGCAAGGCCGGCAGATCCAGTTGGTGACGGCAGACGATGGCGGCAAGCGTGAAGCCGTGCTGACCAACACCAAGAAGCTGGTCGAACAGGACAAGGTGCTGGGGCTCATCGGCTACACCAGTGGCGCCGGCACCGAAGGCAGCCTGGCCTACATCACGCAGACCAAGCTGGCGTTGCTGGCGCCCGCCACCGGCAACATGGGCATACGCGCCGGCTTCAACCCCTATCTGTTCCACACCCGCGCCGGCTACGACGACGAGATGGCCAAGATCATCGGCCATGTCGCCGGGCTGGGCTATTCGCGCGTGGCCCTGGCGTACCTGGCGGACGTGGGGCCGGCCAACCTGAAGTCCATGCAGGACGCGCTGGCCGCGCACCGTTTGCAGCCGGTGGCGGTGGTGGGACTGGACCGCAACGCCACTGACTTCAGCCCCCAGGTGCAGACGCTGATGGCCGCCAATGCGCAGCTGGTGGTCTTCATCAGCAACTCAAAGCCGATCAGCCTGATCGTCAGCGCCATGCGCCAGCAGGGCTACGGTGGTCAGTTTGCGACCAGCTCGTTTGCCGGTGCACGCGTGGTGGCAGACCTGAAGCAGCATGCGGCCGGGCTGATCATGATCCAGGTGCTGCCGCAGCCGCACCGCGACCACCTGCAGTTCCAGCGTGAGTTTCACGCTGGGTTGAAGCGTGTGTCCCCGGACGCCAAGCCCAACTACACCATGTTGGAAGGTTATGTCGCTGGCCATGTGATGTTTGAGGCGCTGCGCCGCGCCGGGCCCGGCGTGACACGCGGGCAACTGGTGTCCGCATTGGAATCCATCGGCGAACTGGACATGGGCGGCTACCGTGTGCGCTTCGCGGCCAACAACCGCAAGGGTTCACGCTACGTGGACCTGGGCGTGGTCACCGACGAAGGGCGGCTGCGGTTCTGACGGCCGCCGCCGTCACTCGCTGTCACTCGCTGTCACTGCGAGGCACACTCAACAGCGAAAGGTCGCGGCCAGCAGCAGCGCAGGCTGACGCCTGTCGTCGGCATCGGTCACCATCAACAGGTCAACCGTGTCGCCCACCGCGGATGCCACGATGCCTTCGACCTTGAACGCCCCCGCCAGGCGCTCCAGCGTTCGGACCGTGCCGTCCGCATCGACCAGACCAATCACCGACCCGGCGCAGCGTCCATCGCTGTACGTGTCCGATGTGTCTTCGGCGGCAGCGCTGAACAGCCAGCCGCCTGCAGGCAAGGCTGCGCCATCGGTGAACGACAAGGGCACCCCGTCGATGGTGCCGAGCTCGTAGCGGGTGATCGACGCAGGTTCCGGCGCCGGGCCGGCTGCGGCGAGCCATCGGCGCACATCAGGCCAACTCCAGTCGATGCGGGCGTTGATGGCCGATGCACCGTTGCCGCGCTGGAGCAGGGACAGCGTGTCGCCCTGGACAAATGCACCTTCGATGTTGAGGTCAGCAAAGTGACCGTGCAGCGGTTCCATCAGCGGGGTGAGATCCACCGTGCGTGCCGGCCCCTGGATGTCGCCGGCGGCGTCCAGTGCCAACAAGGCGCCACGGTGCCGCGAAGGCCGGGACCCCGATCCCATGGCCAACAGGGCCCCGTTCGGGTACGGGCCGAAGGCGGGCAGCAGGAGCAACGCCTCGCAGTCCGGCTTGGCGGCCTTGCGCGCTTGGTGCTGCAACGGCAGTTCACCTTCAAACAACGTGACCAGCCGACCCGGTTCGCGGTTGGGCAGGTCAAACACCGCCAGGTGGTGGTCGTCGTCGGCCACCACAAACAAGTGGTTTCCCAACTGCACCAGACCGCTGGCAGCGCTCAGGTGAGACTGCCCCGTGTTGCCTGCCGAGGTGTCGACAAGTTTGTCGACCAGCAGCTCTCTGATGATTCGGGCTTCCAGCATGGGGCGTGTGGGCATCGCCCATCGGCAAAAGTCCGATTCTCCAGGCTCTGTGCATGGGCGCCTGCCTCGTCGTGGCGCCGCTGAGCAAGTAGGGGGCTCAGCCCACGCGCGTGAAATCGCGCTCGGGCCTTCGCCAGGCACAAGCCCCTTCCGGGCCCTCAGCCAAAAACCCGTCCGGGCTCAGCCCATGGCGAACGAGTCGCACAGCGCGCCCAGTGCCTCTGCGTGCGGCGCCGGCAGCTGGCCGGCCAGCAGCAAGGTGGCGCGCTGGACGCCGCGCAGGCGGTAGTAGAGCTCGTCCTCCAGCATCTCGACCTCGGCCGCATCGGCACTCAGCAGGGCGCGTGGATTCCACATCCCACTCTCGTTCCAGCCAGCGCGCAGCCGGCTGATCAGGAACTGCGACAAGTCGAGTGCCCGTTTCATCGCCGGCAACTCGGTTTGCGCAGAGAGCCTGGCCACGCTGGACTCCGCAGCCGTCAGCACGCCGCCCAAAGCGGCCAGGCGGGCCTGGATGTCACCGGATTCCATCAGCGCTGTCGCCGGTGCCTGCGCGCACGCGGCCTGGCTGACCTGACCGACCCAGCTCAGGTCGAACTCACCAGGAACCGCGCGCAGTGCCACGCTGGCGCGCATCAGTTGACTGAACGGGCCCTGGACGGCGTGCAATGCCGCCTCGGTCACGGCAAGCAGCCGACCCATGGGCGCCATCTGGTCGCGATGCAAGGCGTGCGGGTAGCCCGATCCATCAAGCCGTTCGTGGTGCTCGGCGATGGCCCGCGACACCACCTTCGGGTAGTTGGTCAGCTGGGCCACCAGCAACTGGCCGACGTGCGGGTGCACCACCAGTTGCTGGTAGCTGGTGAAGTCCAGGTCACGATCGGCCTCGGCTTCGCCGTACTTCGGGTCGATGTACATCTCGCCCAGGTCATGCAGCAGGCCGCACAGCATGGCGACGCGAATCTCGGGCGTGTCGCCGCCGTTGCCGATCATCAGAGCGCCGTTGAGTGCCATAGCGGCCACCGCATGGTCGAAAGCCTGCGGGCGCGCTGTCTGCGCAGCGGTCAGCAGCAGCTGCGCCACGGGGTGCAGCGGCAGCTGTGCCGCTTCGCGCGCCAGTCTGGCGGCGTGCGGAACCAGGATGGGCGCCAGCGGCGACGTGCCCTGCACCAACGCTTGCAATGCCTGCACCAACGTCGACGTCGACACGCCGTCTTCGGCGATCAGGCAGCTCTCCAGCGGCTGCTGGAGTTGGCGGTCGAGCAGTTTGCGCTGCAACGCCGCCGACACCGGTTGGTTGCTGGCCCAAAGCTTCGTGCCCGAGATGTCGAAGATGTCGGTCGCGGCGATGATGCGCCGGGTCTCGCTGGCTTCAAGAATCGTAGCCAAGGCGTGGGGATTGGCCTCGCGAAACGGGTTGTTGGCGGTGGACATGGTCGACATGACGGTCTTCCTGGAGCTTCGTAGCGTCAATATCGGCCGCTGCCGTCGGAACTTGAGCTGGCAGCGCAGTGCAGGGTCCGGAACACTTTTGTGCTGATGCGCAACCCGTCATGGCGGCCGTTGGCTTGCCGCGCTATCGATACGAAGCGGTGCACGTTGCGCGGGCGGAAACATCGGTCACGCCCGAATGGCCGACCTTTGCCGCCCCACACGACCCGTGGCCTGCGGAAACACTTGGAGCTTCACCAGGCATCTCATCAGGCGTCTGTAGACCGCGGGACGTTGGATGGCATGTCTGGATCGGCTCAACTTTGGCGCGCAGTTGCCGAAGACGATCTGTGTCCTCGGCGGGCACAGCCGCAGCGCCCACCTGGGGCGACTGTGTCGTGTGGGCGATCACAGGTGTACGCAGCTATGGAAAAGGATGAATCTGTGGACGAGCCCAAGGACGCTCAGGTGAGCTATGTGGCGGCCGCCATACCCGCGAACGAGTCCGCGCGGCTGGAAGCTCTCCGTTCGTACGGCTTGCTGGACACCGACCCTGAGCAGGTGTTCGACGACGTGACGGAAATTGCGTCACTGCTGTGCAGCACCCCGATCGCGCTGGTCTCGCTCGTCGACGACGCTCGGCAGTGGTTCAAGTCCAGAGTCGGGTTGGACGCTTCCGAGACACCGCGCGAAGTCGCGTTCTGCGCACACGCCATCCTCAATCCCGAAGAGGTCTTTGTCGTTGACGATTCACACAGCGACCACCGTTTCGCCCTCAACCCGCTGGTCACGGGAGGTCCCAAGGTTCGCTACTACGCCGGCGCGCCGCTGGTCTCCTCAGACGGCCAGGCGCTGGGCACGCTGTGCGTCATCGACCACGTGCCGCGCCAACTCGGCCAGCGCGAATTGCAGGGACTCAAGGCGCTCGCCCGGCAAGTCGTGACGCAGCTCGAAAGTCGTCGCCGCCGCCTTCGGGCCGTGGCGGCTGCTGAACAGGACCAACTGACTGGCGCATCGAGCCGTGATGCGTTCGACACCCACCTGATTCACGAATGGAACACGCTGTCGCGTGACGGTCGCCCGCTGGCATTGCTCTTGGTCGAGGTTGACGACTTCAAGCGCTGCTTCGATGAACTCGGGCAGGAGGGAACTGACAGGGTGCTGCGCCAGATCGCCCAGATCGCCGAATCCATTCTGACGCCGTCCGATCTGCTCGTTCGGTGGGGCGACCACGCGTTCGCTGTGCTGCTGCCCGACACGGAGGACGCGGGAGCGTTGCACATGGCCGAGCGGTTGCGCACCGGCGTGGAGCAAGCAACCTGGCCTGGGGGGCCGGTCACCGTCAGCATCGGCGCCAGTTCTGTGATGGCCAACGGCGACGCGAGCCCCTACGAACTCCTGACTCGCAGCGACCGCGCCCTGTCCGTCGGCAAAGGCGAAGGCTGCAATCGAAGCCAACTTTTCCTCGGACCTTACTGGTGATGTCGATGCACTCGTCATCCTCTCGCACCGCGGTGGATCATCGGCTGCCGGCCCGTTCTCCCCATGCCCAAGGCGCCGATTCGAACCCTGCAGCGGGCCCCGTCTCGCCAAGATCGGAACTGGTGCGTCGACTGGCGAAGCTCGCATCGCAGGAACCGGTCACCGTCTGCACCGCCATCTACAACGAGAAGGGTGTCAAGCTGATCGACCGCGGCGTCCGCGTAGACGCCACGTTGTACGAAAGACTTCAACAGCACCGCCTGCTGGCTCCCATCGAGACCTGCGTGAAGCCGGACAACATGGTGACACCAGCCCAAGTGGCCGCCGAGGCCGCACACCTGCTCGAAAAGCATCCGCTGATCGGCCGGTTGTGCGACCCCAACAGGCTGAGTCGCCTGGCGCCGACACTGCTCGGGAAGGTGCCGCTTCCGCACGGCCTCGCCGTTCACCTGACGACGGCACGCGCCCTGCACAAGGACCTGTTCGACCACAGCATCCTCGCCTCTCTGGCCTGCATCGCGCTGGGTGCCTACGAGTTCCAGACGGAGTACGACCGCGTCATGTTGGCTGCCGTGGGCTTGTTCCACGACCTCGGGATGCTGCACACGGACGAGGCTATCCTGGCGGGGACGCAACATCTGACGGCCGCCCAACGCCGGCACATCACCGTGCATCCGCTCACGTCGGCGATGTTGGTGCAGTCGCACCGTGAGTTCCCCTCGACCGTCATGAATGCGGTGCTTCAGCATCATGAGCGTCTGGACGGTACGGGCTACCCAAAAGGCTTGGCAGGCAGCGCTCTCACGCCCTGGGGTCGGATCGCCTCGGTCGCAGCGCTGGTCACTTCGAGCCTTCGCGGCGGCGGCTTGGTCGACGAAGTTCGGCTCGAGACGCTGATGCGCCTCAACGCAACTCAGTTTGATCCTGCGATTCGCAATGCGGTCTCGCGAGCTTGTTCGGATGGCAACAAGCTCAGCGTCGGCCTCTACGCCGTGGTGTCAGACGAACTCGAGTCGGCCGTGACCGCACTCGGGGACTTGCTCGTCGAGTGGCACCAATGCGCAGACGCCGCCAGCGAAGACCAGCGGATGCAAGCGGCATTGCAACGCATGACTTCGGTGGGCATCGCGCTTGCCAAGGTCGGTCTGGACAAACTGCTGTTGCACTCGAGCGAAATTCTGGCCGGTGCGGGCGCCCCTGAACGTGCAGAGTTGACCCTGGTCGTCGGTGAGGTGCATTACCAACTGCTCCTTGCTGCCCAAGCTTTGCAGGAGTCCAACAAAGATGGCCCGACGTTGCCGCAGGCCGTCATGGACTGGGCGCAAGCTGTGAGCGATCGGAAACTTGCCAACGAGACGAAGATGAATCGAGCCGACGAGTGACGGGTTTTCGCCGGAGCCCCTACATGAACAAGTGCTCACCTGCGTTCTCGCCGCCCAGCACCACGTAGTTCACCTTCTTCAGGTCCTGCAGCGCGCGGCCACCGGCATAGCTGATGCTGCTCTGCAGGTCTTCGTGCATTTCGCGCAGCGTGTCGGCCAGCTGGCCCTTGATGGGCTCCAGGATGCGCTTGCCCTCGACGTGTTTGTACTCACCCTTGTTGAAGTCGCTGGCGCTGCCGTAGTACTCCTTGTAGCGCTTGCCGTCTACTTCCACGGTAGCGCCCGGGGACTCCTCATGGCCTGCAAAGAGCGAGCCCACCATCACCAAGGCCGCACCAAAGCGCACGCTCTTGGCGATGTCGCCGTGGTGGCGTATGCCGCCGTCGGCAATGATGGGTTTGGTGGCCACACGCGCACACCACTTCAGCGCGCTCAGTTGCCAGCCGCCGGTGCCAAAACCTGTCTTCAGCTTGGTGATGCAGACCTTGCCCGGGCCCACACCCACCTTGGTGGCGTCGGCGCCCCAGTTTTCCAGGTCGATCACCGCTTCCGGCGTGGCCACGTTGCCGGCAATGACGAAGGTCTTGGGCAGTTTGGTCTTGATGTGCTCGATGGCCGCCTTCACGCTGTCGGCATGGCCGTGCGCGATGTCGATGGTGATGTAGTCCGCGCCCACGCCGTTGGCCGCCAGGCGGTCGATCACCGCGTAGTCCGCCGGCTTCACGCCCGAGCTGAGCGACACGAACAGGCCCTTGTCGCGCATGCGCTGGGCGTAGGCCACGTTGTCGATGTCGAAACGGTGCATCACGTAGAAGTGGCCCGTGCTGGCCAGCATCTCGCTGATCGATTCGTCCAGTACCGTCTTCATGTTGGCCGGCACCACCGGCAGCTTGAAGCGGCGGCCGCCGAATTCGATCGAGGTGTCGCATTCACTGCGGCTGTCCACGCGGCACTTGCGGGGCAGCAGCAGGATGTTGTCGTAGTCAAAGATTTCCACGGTCACACTCCCGTCCAGGCACAAAAAACCGGCCGAGACTTGACGTCCAGGCCGGTAGCACATTCTACGCGGGGGGCCTTCGAAAGAGGGCGGCTCCTAGAATGCCGGCATGCTTCCTGATCACGACCGCCTGCTGCAAAACCTGAACCCCGAGCAGTTGGCTGCCGTGACGCTGCCGGCGGTGCCGTCGCTGATCCTGGCCGGGGCTGGCTCGGGCAAGACGCGTGTGCTCACGACGCGCATCGCCTGGCTGATGAACACGGGGCAGGTGTCGCCCGGCGGCATCCTGGGTGTGACCTTCACCAACAAGGCCGCCAAGGAGATGTTGACGCGCCTGTCGGCCATGCTGCCGGTGGCTGTGCGCGGCATGTGGATTGGCACTTTCCACGGCCTGTGCAACCGCTTCCTGCGTGCGCACTGGAAGCTGGCGGGCCTGAGCCAGGGTTTTCAGATCCTGGACAGCGGGGACCAGCAAAGCGCGGTGAAGCGTGTCATCAAGGCCATGAACCTGGACGAAGACCGCTTTGTGCCCAAGCAGGTGACCTGGTTCATCGCCGGCAGCAAGGAAGAGGGCCTGCGACCCAAGGACGTGGAAGTGCGCGACGAGCAGACGCGCAAGATGATCGAGATTTACCAGAACTACGAAGAGCAGTGCCAGCGCGAAGGCGTGGTGGACTTTGCCGAACTGATGCTGCGCACCTACGAACTGCTGCGCGACAACGACCCGCTGCGTGAGCACTACCAGCGCCGCTTCCACCACGTGCTGGTGGACGAGTTCCAGGACACCAACCGGCTGCAGTACGCGTGGCTGAAGATGTTCGCGCCACCGGGTGGCAACCAAGGTGTCTTCGCGGTGGGCGACGACGACCAGAGCATCTACGGCTTCCGCGGCGCACGCGTCGGCAACATGGCCGACTTCGAACGTGAATACCGCGTGCAGCGGGTCGTGAAGCTGGAACAGAACTACCGCAGCAGCGGCCACATCCTGGATTCGGCCAACGACCTGATCAGCCACAACACCCAGCGCCTGGGCAAGAACTTGCGCACCGACATGGGCGCGGGCGAGCAGGTGCGGGTCTACGAATCCACCAGCGACTATGCGGAAGCGCAGTGGCTGCTGGAAGAAGCGCAGAGCCTGCACCGCGGCGGCCTGGCGCGCAGCGAGATTGCGCTGCTCTACCGCAGCAACGCACAAAGCCGCGTATTGGAAAGTGCGCTCTTCAATGCCGGCGTGCCCTACCGCGTCTATGGTGGCTTGCGCTTCTTCGAGCGCGCCGAGATCAAACATGCGCTGGCTTACCTGCGCCTGTTGGAGAACCCCAACGACGACACCAGCTTTCTGCGCGTGGTGAACTTTCCGACACGCGGCATCGGTGCGCGCAGCATTGAACAGCTGCAGGACGCCGCGCGGTCCAGCGGCCGCAGCCTGGTGCAAAGCGTGGGCGCCGTGGCGGGCAAGGCCGGCGGCAACCTGCAGGCCTTCGTGGCGCTGCTGGACACCATGCGCAACGCCACGCAGGGCCTGACGCTGCGCGAGATCATCGAACACATGCTGCACGCCACGGGCCTGCTGGACTTCTACAAGACCGACAAGGAAGGCCAGGACCGCATCGAGAACCTGGAAGAACTGGTCAACGCGGCCGAGAGCTTCGTGACCCAGGAAGGCTTTGGCAAGGACGCCGTGGCGCTGCCGGTGGACGAAACCGCCATCGCCGAGAACGCCACGCCAGACGCGGAAACGGGCGAGATCCTGTCGCCCCTGGTCGCCTTCCTGACCCATGCCAGCCTGGAAGCGGGCGACAACCAGGCGCAGGCCGGGCAGGACGCGATCCAGCTCATGACCGTGCATTCGGCCAAGGGCCTCGAGTTCGACTGCGTTTTCATCACCGGCCTGGAAGAAGGCTTGTTCCCGCACGAGAACTCGGCCGCCGAGCTCGACGGGCTGGAAGAAGAGCGCCGGCTGATGTATGTGGCCATCACGCGCGCACGCCAGCGCCTGTACCTGAGCTTCTCGCAGACGCGCATGCTCCATGGCCAGACGCGCTACCACATCAAGAGCCGCTTCTTCGACGAGCTGCCCGAAGAACATCTGAAGTGGCTGACGCCGAAGAACCAGGGCTTTGGTTCGGGTTATGCGCGCGAGTACCAGAGCGCGTGGGCGCGCAGCAGCGGCCTCGGGTCGATCGTCGGCGCAGGACGGGTCGAGTCGCCCGCGC